>JARXKR010000029.1 GCA_030271565.1 Pseudomonadota bacterium | reverse complement strand
CCACCCCGTTGCACCTGGTTGAAACGATCACCCGCGCCGACCTTGAAAAGATGGTTGCAAGTCTGATCGAACGCACCAAGGAGCCGATGAAGAAGGCGCTGGCCGATGCCGGGCTCAAGGCTGCCGACATCGACGATGTAGTGCTGGTTGGCGGGATGACCCGCATGCCGCGCGTGCGCGAAGTGGTGAAGGACTTCTTCGGCAAGGAACCGCACACCGGCGTTAATCCTGACGAAGTCGTCGCCATGGGCGCGGCGATCCAGGCTGGCGTGCTGCAGGGCGACGTCAAGGACGTGCTGCTGCTCGACGTAACTCCGCTGTCGCTCGGTATCGAAACGCTGGGCGGCGTGTTCACCCGGATGATCGATCGCAACACCACGATCCCGACCAAGAAGAGCCAGACCTATTCGACCGCCGAGGACAACCAGCAGGCGGTGACCATCCGCGTGTTCCAGGGCGAGCGCGAAATGGCGGCGGACAACAAGATGCTCGGCCAGTTCGATCTGGTCGGCATTCCGGCCGCGCGCCGGGGGGTGCCTCAGATCGAGGTCACGTTTGACATCGACGCCAACGGCATCGTCAACGTCCACGCCAAGGACAAGGGCACCGGCAAGGAGCAGCAGATCAAGATCCAGGCTTCGGGCGGGCTCTCGGATGCGGACATCGACCAGATGGTCAAGGACGCTGAGCAGTTCGCGGCCGACGACAAGGTCCGGCGTGAAGCGGCGGAGGCCAAGAACAACGCCGACAGCCTGGTCCACGCGACCGAGCAGCAGCTGGCCGAACACGGCGACAAGATCGACGCCGACCTGAAGTCGGAAATCGAAGCTGCGCTGGCCGAGGCCAAGACCGCGATCGAAAGCGGCAACGCCGAAGACATGACCGCCAAGACTCAGGCATTGACTGAAAAAGCCATGAAGATGGGCCAGGCGATCTACGAGAAGGAACAGGCAGCCGCTGCCTCGCCCGATGGTGAGGCTCCGGCTGAAGGCGGCGAAGACGTGGTCGATGCCGAATTCTCGGAAGTTGACGAGAACAAGGGCTGATCACGGTAGTGAAACGGAACCGCCGCCGTGCTGACTGGCGCGGCGGCGGCTCTGTATGCGGGATGGGGCAATGGCGGTAGAAGCCGACTACTACGAACTGCTCGAGATCGAGCGCAGCGCGGACGACGGCATAATCAAGTCGTCGTACCGCAAGCTCGCGATGCGTTGGCATCCGGACAAGAACCCCGGCGATGCCGATGCTGAACACCGCTTCAAGGCGATCAGCGAAGCTTACGAGGTGCTAAAAGATCCGCAAAAACGCGCGGCCTACGACCGCTTCGGGCACGAAGCGTTCAAGCAGGGCATGAGCGGTGCCGGACAGGGGGGCGGTGGCGGCTTCTCCGACCTTGGCGATATATTCGAGACGATCTTCGGCAGCGCGTTCGGCGGCGGCGGGCGGCAGCAGGCGCGGCGCGGCGCTGACTTGCGCTACGACATGGAAATCGGGCTCGACGAAGCTTTCCACGGGAAGCAGGCCGAGATCGAGATCGAAGTTGCCGCCAAGTGCGAGCCTTGCGCCGGTTCTGGCGCTGAACCGGGCACTGGCACGCGGCGCTGCAACCTGTGCGGCGGCCACGGCCAGGTGCGCGCCCAGCAGGGCTTCTTCATGGTCGAGCGGACTTGCCCGACCTGTCAGGGCCGGGGTGAGGTGATCGAGAAGCCGTGCCGCTCGTGCCGCGGCGAGGGCCGGGTCGATACCCCGCAGAAGCTTGATGTCGCGGTCCCGCCGGGGATCGATACCGGCACTCGCATCCGGCTCGCCGGCAAGGGTGAGGCCGGGCCGTTCGGTGCGCCAGCGGGCGACCTCTACATCTTCATCCACATCCGCCGCCACCCGGTGTTCGAGCGCGACGGGACCAACCTGGTCACCCGCGTTCCGATCGCCTTCACCACCGCAGCACTGGGCGGCGAGGTCGATATCCCCGGGCTCGACGGCCAGCGGATCACGGTGGAAATCCCTTCAGGCATCCAGTCGGGCAAGCAGCTCAGGAAGCGCGGTGCGGGCATGCCGGTGCTGCAGGGCCGCGGCCGCGGCGATCTGGTGACCGAGATCGTGGTCGAAACCCCGTCCAAGCTCAGCGCGCGACAAAAGGAACTGCTGCGCGAATTGCAGGAGACCGAAACCGGCGACGAAACCCCGCAATCCAAAGGCTTCTTCGACCGGATCAAGGAAGCCTTCACCGGCACCTGAACCGGTGCTATGAACCGCCGCCCCAGGGTCGCCAATCTTGGGAGAAACGGCGATGGCGCAAGCGCTCGACGAAGCAAAACTGAATGAATTTATCGGCAAGATGCTGGGCGATCTCGGCGGCGCGATGAGCGTGCCGACCGCGCGGATCGGCTTCCGGCTCGGGCTGTTCGACGAATTGGCCAAGTCGCCTGCGACTGCTGCTGAGCTAGCCGCACGTGCTGGCGGATTGCACGAGCGCTATGTCCGCGAATGGTGCTTGGCGCAGTGTGCCAACGGCTATGTCACTTACGATCCCGCCAGCGACAGCTTCAGCGTCTCTCCCGAGCAAGCGATGGTCTTCACCGTACAGGACAGCCCGGTGTACCTGCGCGGGGCGTTCGAACTGGTCGCGGCGATGATTGAGGCCGAAGCCAAGGTCGAACACTGCTTCCGCCACGGCACCGGCGTGCGCTGGGGCGATTCCGCCGGATGCCTGTTTTGCGCAACCGGCATGTTTTTCCGGCCCGGTTACGTCAACAACATCGTCCAGAACTGGATCCCGGCGTTGGACGGGGTTGAGGCCAAGCTGAATTCAGGAGCCAAGGTGGCCGATGTCGGCTGCGGGGTGGGCTTCTCGACCCTGCTGATGGCGCAGGCTTATCCGGCCAGCACCTTCACCGGTTACGATTTCCACGAACCCTCGATCATCGAAGCGCGCAGCCATGCCGCCGAGCATGGACTGGGCGACCGGGTGAAATTCGAGGTCGCCAGCGCCAAGGACATTGCAGAGACTGGCTTTGACTTGATCACGATGTACGATTGTCTGCACGACATGGGCGATCCGGCGGGCTGCGCGGGGCATATGCGCCGGATATTGGCACCGGCCGGGACGTGGATGATCGTTGAACCGATTGCGGGCAACAATCCGGCGGAGAACTTCAACCCGGTCGGGCGGCTGTACTACAACGCCTCGACCATGATCTGCGTGCCGACCTCGCTCGATCAGGAAATCGGCGCAGGATTGGGCGCGCAGGCGGGTGAGGCGAAGCTCACCGAGGTGATCCGCGGCGGCGGCTTTGCCAGCGTGCGCCGCGCCACCGAAGGGCCGTTCAACATGGTGCTGGAGGCGCGTTAGGCCGCACCCGACAGTTCGGCGCGCAATCCGCTGACCAGCTTGGGATCGGCCTTGAGCCGGTGCTCCTCTTCATCGAGCACCGCGTGGAACGCTTCGATCTTGCTGCGGGTCAGCTCGGCTGGATCGAGTTCCATTCCGCGCGGCATGGTCGAGGCGATCAGGTCGATCATTCGCTCGACTCCGTGCAGCCGTCCCCACAGGTAATCGTTTTCGCGGTAAGCGCGGCTGAAGAAGGCGCCGAAATTGTAGAACTCGGTACCGCGCAACACCGAATGGGCACCGCCGGTCCGGATAGTGTTGCAATCCTCGGGCGAAATGCGGTCGACTTTGGCCGGTTCGAATTCGGTCGAGCCCTCGCCGCGCAGCAAGGGCAGGGTGACCGTGTCATAGAATGGAAAGCCGAGGTAGGTCAGCAACACCCGCCGCTTGAGCTCACGCGGCATCCTGGCGAGGGCTCGAACCAGCAAACCGTCGACCACCAGATCGGTCGCCGGCAATTGCCGCCGCCGAGCAATGGCGTTGAGCACCGCGCCAGGATCGTGATCGAAATCGCGCGCGATCGCGCTGAAATCGCCGCCCAGCGCGCCGCTTGCCTCGCGGTCGAAGTACAGCGCAAGCGACTCATACACCACGGCGCGCACCTCCTCGCGTGCTTCGGGGGCTTCGGCATCGAGATCGTCCCAGTCCTCGGCCAAGCGCCGCGCCAGCAAGCGCAATCGCCGGATCCTGAAGCCCAGGTCGTGGTCGCGGAAAAAGGCGATGGTTTGCGTATTGGCTCCGCCGCGCATCGCTGCAATGTGATCGAGCCCGTTCTGCGCCAGCCATATGCCAAGCCGCTGGGCGACCGGATCAGCGCCGCCGACCGTCAGTTCGGGCGCAGCATGCTCGATCGTCGCGCCCAGTTCATCGACGATATGGGCAAATTTGAGCTGGCCATAAGCCTGGAACGTATATCCCGCCTGCGTCGCCGCCGCCTGCTGGGCTTTGGCACGCCAGTTGCCGAGCCGTCGCAGGGTTGGCGAATCGAGGAACAAGGTGCGCCCGAACAGCTTTTCGACCTTGGCCTCGACCTCGGGCCGCAGGGCATCGACGATGGTCTTGAGCGCGGTCAACTGGCGCGAAGCCGCTGCAATTGCCTCAAGGTTATCGCGCACCGGCTGCTCGCGCGGAATCGAGGAGAGCGAACCGAAGATGACCGAGAAGAACCCCGGCGCACGGCTGTCGGTGTGGCGCTGGCCGCCGACTTCGTCGGGGTGCGGATCGATATAGACGAAGCGGCGATCGACTTCGCGTTGCGCCGGGCGGTCGCGCAGCACTGCCATGGCTTCGGCGAACGGCGCATTGACCAGCACCGACCCGTCGATCAGCGCGACCGCGTCCACATCGCCGCGATGGCTGTGTTCGGGCAGAACGCGTTCGACGAAGGCAGTGCGGCTGTGCCACGGATCCCCGCGTTCGGCCGCCAGCGCATCGATTTCGGACAGCTGCAATGGCGGGAACGCGCCTGGAAAGCTGGCGGTCGACCGCGCGGCGAGCACCAGTTCGAGCGGGGCCGCCAAGTTCTGGCCAAACTCCGCCGGGGTGATCGCCCGAAACCCGATCGACACCCGGTGCTCGCTCTCTTCGATCATTTCAGGACTGTTGAGCCGCAGCACTTCGGGATGACCCTTGAAGTCGGTCGCGGTGACGAACAAGTCGAGCGGGTGGCCAGGTGGCAGCAACGGGGCATCGGCCTCACCATGCTGCATCGTATCAAGCGCTTCGGCCAGCAGCCGCGAAAAGCCCAGTCCCCCGAACGGCGGTTCGAACCAGCGCGAACGGATCAGCCGCGATAACTTGCCGCGTACTTCGGAGCGGGTTTCGGGCGCGACGCTGGCCGAAACCACGTTGCCCGGGCGCTTGAGCATCCAGTAAACCAGCGGCATCGCCCACAGCTTGGCGAACCGGGACCATGGCCGTGCGTCGGGATCGATCAGCACGTCGACATCGGCGCGCTCGAGCCACAGGTCGGTTAATGGCTCAAGGCTTTGCCCCGAATGGATCGCCTGCGCGAGAAAGATGCCGTTGATGCCGCCCGCGCTGGCCCCGGCGATGATGTCGGTCATCACCTTGAGCCGCAGGCCCGACTGCCGTTCGATCCGGGTTAGCAGCCTGAGGTAAACCGCTTCGGTCCCGCTATCGCTGGGCGGACCGCCGTGGTGCGCGCGGCTGGCCCGGGCGAGCTTCCACAGCTCCTTGATGACCCCGTGCATATAGACCGCCAGGCTCACCCCGCCGTAGCAGACCAGTGCAATCCTGAGTTCCTTCTGGCGCATGGAGACAACTGACTATAACGAATTGTCAAAGCAAGCGGTAAGGTGGCGATCCGTAGTTTGCCGCTACTTGCGTTCCCGCTTCGTTCCAGTTAGACAGCGGCATGGTCAAGACTAAACGCCGCTTTATCTGTCAGGCCTGCGGGAGCGTTGCGCACCGCTGGAAGGGGCAGTGCGCCGATTGCAGCGAGTGGAACACCCTGTCCGAAGAGGCACCTGCGACGGTGTTCTCGTCCAAGCATGATTTGTCGGCGGGCGGCCGCGCGATCCGCTTCGAAGCGCTCGATGCGCCTGGCGAACTGCTGATCCGCCAATCGACCGGGCTGGCTGAATTCGACCGCGCGCTGGGCGGTGGGCTGGTTCCGGGCAGTGCGGTGCTGATGGGCGGCGATCCGGGGATCGGCAAAAGCACCTTGCTGCTTCAGGCCGCCGCCGCGCTGGCATTGCGTGGGCAGTCTGCGGTCTACATCAGTGGAGAAGAAGCAGCCGGACAGGTGCGGTTGCGCGCTGACCGACTCGGGCTGGGCAAAGCCCCGATCCTGCTCGCCGCAGCAACTTCGGTGCGCGATATCCTGACCACGCTGGCAACGATGCCGCCGCCCGCGCTGCTGGTGATCGATTCGATCCAGACCATGCATTCGGACCAGATCGAAGGCGCGCCGGGTACGGTCAGCCAGGTCCGCGCCTCAGCGTTCGAACTGATCCGTTACGCCAAGGAGAGCGGCGCTGCGCTGGTCCTGGTCGGTCACGTCACCAAGGACGGGAGCATCGCTGGACCGCGCGTGCTCGAACATATGGTCGACGTGGTGATGAGCTTCGAGGGCGAGCGCAGCCACCAGTACCGCATCCTCCGCTCGATCAAGAACCGCTTCGGGCCGGTCGACGAGATCGGGGTCTTCGCGATGGAAGGGGCAGGGCTGGCCGAAGTCGGTAACCCCTCGCTGCTGTTCCTCTCGGGCCGCGAGCAGCCGGTGCCAGGCAGCGCGGTCTTCCCCGCGATCGAGGGGACGCGGCCGGTACTGGTCGAAATCCAGGCACTGATTGTCAGGTTGGCGAGCGGGGCGACCCCGCGCCGGGCGGTGGTCGGGTGGGACAGCGGGCGGCTGGCGATGCTGCTCGCGGTGCTCGAAGCGCGCTGCGGGCTCAACTTTTCCTCGGCCGAAGTCTATCTGAACGTCGCAGGTGGTTACCGGTTGGTCGATCCTGCCGCCGACCTTGCGGTGGCTGCGGCGCTGATCTCGGCACTGGCCGACAAACCGCTCGCCGCGGACGGCGTCTGGTTCGGCGAGGTGTCATTGGCGGGGGAAATCCGCCCGGTAGCGCACGGTGCGATCCGCCTGCGCGAGGCGGCCAAGCTGGGCTTTGCCAGCGCCTTCGGCCCGGCTGACTTGCCCGGCGGAGGCAAAGGCACCCGCTATGCCGGGTTAACCCTGCTGCCAAATCTCGTTGACCGGATAATGGGCGGCACGTAGCTTTACCGGCATGACTGGTTTTGACATTGCAGTTCTGATCCTGGTGGGGCTTGGCGCGATCACCGGGTTCATGCGCGGGTTCGTCCAGGAAGTGTTCGCGCTGGCCGCCTGGGTGCTCGCCTTGGTAGCGATTCATAACCTCCATTCCCCGCTGAGTGTGGCGCTTCTGCCTTACGTCGGGAATGTCAGCGGCGCTTCGGTGCTGGCTTTCGCGATCCTGCTGCTGGTCCCCTATGCGATCGTCAAACTGCTGTCCGACCGGCTCGGCGCGGCGAGCCGCAATTCGGTGCTCGGCCCGATCGACCGAGTGATCGGGTTCGGATTTGGCGCGATCAAGGGCATGGTGATTACGGTCCTCGCCTTCTCGGTGCTGGTGCTCGGTTACGACACAATCTGGGGAGCGGGCGGGCGGCCGCATTGGATAATCCAGTCGCGCAGCTATCCGTTTGTCAATTCGGCGAGCGAGGCGCTGGTCAAGATGATCGGTGAGCGCCGCCGCGCCGCAGCCGAGGCGGCGGCCCGCGACCAGATCAAACGCACGGCGACCGACAGCCTGATTGGCAAGTGACCAGCGCCACATTGTATAATGCCGAGGTGCTGGGGCTCGCCACGTCGCTTGCCCAATTCCCGCTCACGCCGGATTTGCCGCTGCGCGGATCGGCGCGCGCGCTGACGTGCGGCAGCACGATTCAACTCGGACTTGCCTGCGATGAGACCGGCCGCATTGCCAATGTTGGACTCCGCGCACAGGCCTGCGCCATCGGGCAAGCGGCAGCTGCGATCTTCGCCTCTGCCGCTACCGGCAAGGATCGCGGCGAGCTCGAGGTCGCCGTGACCGAAATCGAACAATGGTTGGCGGGCGGCGCTTTGCCCCAGTGGGCGGGCGTTTCGGTAATCGCCGCCGCGCGCGATTATCCAGCGCGGCACGGCGCGATCCTGCTGGCGTGGCGCGCTGCGCTTGTCGCCTTGGCAGTGCCCGGCTAGGGATGCGGCCACATCCGGGGAGACTAACACATGACCACCGCCGCAATGACCGCGCAGAGTGAACCCAGCGCGGCCGAAATGCGGCTGGTGATCCTCGCTTCTTCGGCAGGGACAATCTTCGAGTGGTTCGATTTCTTCATCTACGGGACGCTGGCTGCATTGATCGGCAAGGCATTTTTTCCGGCCGATAATGTTACGCTGCAGCTGCTGCTGGTCTGGGCCGGGTTTGCGGTTGGCTTTGGATTTCGTCCGCTCGGCGCCGTTCTGTTTGGCTTTCTGGGCGACAAATTGGGGCGCAAATACACCTTCCTCGTGACTGTAACGCTGATGGGCATCGCCACCGCCGGGGTGGGTCTGGTGCCGAGCGCCGAAACTATCGGCATAGCCGCGCCGGTCATCGTAATCCTGCTGCGAATCATGCAGGGGTTGGCGCTGGGCGGCGAGTATGGCGGGGCCGCAATCTATGTCGCGGAACATTCTCCGGCAAACCGGCGCGGCTGGTATACCAGCTTCATACAAGCGAGTGTGGTTGGCGGGTTCGTGCTGAGCGTTCTGGTGGTGCTGGCTTGCCGCACATTCATCCCCCCAGCCGCATTCGATGCCTGGGGCTGGCGCGTGCCCTTCCTCCTGTCGCTGATCCTGCTTGCGGTCAGTCTGTGGATGCGGCTCAAGCTTTCGGAAAGCCCGGTGTTCCAGGCGATGAAAGCCGCCGGCGAAACGTCGGGCAATCCGTTCGTCGAAAGCTTCACCTACCCGGGGAATGCCAAGCGCATCTTTGTCGCGCTGTTCGGCGTGGCCGTGGGGCTGACGTTGATCTGGTACACGGCGTTCTTCTCCAGCTTGTCGTTCCTCAAAGGTGCGATGCGGCTCGAAGGTTCGCGCGCCGAAATTCTGGTCGGGATTGGCGGCTTGATCTCGATGAGCTTCTACCTGTTCTGGGGCAGGGTTTCCGATCGGATTGGCCGCAAGAAGCCGCTGATCTGGGCCAATATACTGATCCTGTTGTTGCTGTTCCCGATATTCTGGGGGCTTGGCGCTTTGGCCAATCCGGGGCTCGCGGCCGCTGCGCGCTCGGCTCCTGTTGTGGTTGCCGGACCCGACTGCAGCTACGATCCGTTCTCGGGCAAGCAGAGCACGCAATGTGGCAAGTTGCTTGAAGACCTCAGCGCCAGCGGGGTGCCATACACCCTGCAAAGCGCACCCAGTCTGGCCGTCACAGTCGGCGGCGCGCCGCTTGCCCTGGACAGCTATCCGTGGGCTGATGGCAAAGCGCGCAAGGCGCAGCTTCAAGCGCAGCTTGGCACCGCCGGGTACGATTTTACACCGGTCAAGCCGTCGCTTGGCGCTTCGCTGCTGATCATTGTGCTGCTGTGCGCTTTGGGCATGTTGTCAGCGATGAATTACGGGCCGGTAGCTGCCTTGCTGACCGAAATGTTTCCGCCGCGCATCCGCTACAGCTCGATGTCGATCCCCTACCATCTCGGAGCGGGCTATTTCGGCGGGTTTTTGCCGCTGATCGCCGCCTATATCGTCGCCAAATCGGGCAATCTCTATGCCGGGTTGTGGTATACTTGGGTCTTCACCGCCGTGGCGCTGGTCGTCGCGTGGTGGGGCCTGCCTGACGGACCACCGCGCGAATTTGCCGACGATGCTGCCTAACCGGCCTGACTACCCGTTGCGCCTGACCATCGATGCGGCCGCGCTGGCCGACAACTGGCGTGCGCTCGATCGGCTGTCGGGCAACGCCAGCGCAGCAGCAGCGGTCAAGGCCGACGGTTATGGGCTGGGCGCGCGGCGGGTTGTGCCACTGCTGTGGGAGGCCGGGTGCCGCACCTTCTACGTCGCGCATTGGGCCGAGGCGGCGGAATTGCTCGACTTGGTACCGCCTGAAAGTATCGTGGTCCTCCACGGGCCACTGACCGCCGCCGATGCCGCGTTCGCCAAATTGACCAAGGTGCGCCCGGTGATCAACTCGCTCGCGCAGGCACAGCGCTGGCAAGCCACGGGCAGCGGGCTATGCGACTTGATGGTCGATACCGGGATCAACCGCCTCGGTCTTGCCATGAGCGATCTGGGCAACCCGCTGATCGCTGCGCTGGATATCGATACGCTGCATTCGCACCTCGCCTCGGGCGATGAAGTCTCGCCGCTCAACGAAGTGCAGCGCGGCCGCTGGATCGAGGCTTGCAGCCATGTCCCCCACCGCCGCGCAGCTTTGGCGAATAGCGCCGGAATCGCGCTGGGATCGGACTATCACGGGGACATAACCCGTCCCGGCCTGGCGCTCTACGGCGGAGTTCCCTGCGCGGCGCTCACACAGCATATCCGCCAAGTTGCGCAACCCGAGGCACAATTGATTCAACGCCGCACTTTGCAGGCTGGCGACACGGTTGGGTACAATGCCACTTTCACGGCGAGCGTTCCGCTCGAAGTCGGCGTGGTCAGTCTGGGCTATGCCGATGGCTATTTGCGCTGCTGGTCGAACCTGGGCACGATGCGCGCAGGCGGGGCAGAGCTGCCCGTGCTGGGCCGGGTCTCGATGGACATGACCGTGATCGATCTCAGCGTCGCCCCCGATCTGGCCGAGGGCGATTGGGTTTCGCTCGACTACAGCTTGCCTGAAGCCGCCGCCTCATCCGGCCTGTCCCAATATGAACTGCTCACTTCGCTGGGGCGCCGCTTCCAGCGATGATGCTGCGCAACATGGATTTGTTGCATTGCCGTTGCTGCAGGTGCTAACGTTTCGGCACGCTAACCTTTCACGATCGGACCATCCAGATGAGCGAAGCTGCCGGCGAGACGGTCACTATCAAGAAATACGCCAACCGGCGGCTCTACAATACCAAGAGCTCGAGCTACATCACGCTCGATCATCTCGCCAAGATGACCCGCGAGGGGGTGGACTTCAAAGTGCTCGACGCCAAGACCGGGACCGACATCACCCATTCGATCCTGACCCAGATCATCATGGATGAGGAAAGCGCTGGCGGTGAGCAGATGCTCCCGGTCAACTTCCTGCGCCAGCTGATCGGGATGTACGGCAATTCGATGCAGGGGCTGGTCCCGCATTACCTCGAGGCCTCGATGGATCATTTCCGCTCGAACCAGGCCAAGCTGCGCGAGGCTTTCGAAGCCAGCATCGAGGCTAACCCGTTGGCCAAACTGGCCCAGCAGAACCTGGCTATGTTCAAGGCTGCGGCATCTGCGTTTGTGCCCGGTCTGGCCGATGTCAAACCTGCCAACGGCGCGAGCGCAGGCAAGGATCACAGCGACGAACTCGACGCATTGCGCGCGCAAATGGCCGAGATGCAGGCCAAGCTCGATCAACTGGGCAAGTGATTTGACCGACCTGCGGGTGAGGGTTTGAACCACGCTGCATTAGCCGCTAACGGCAACCTATGAATAACCCTTCGAACATTCGCCACGCGCTTTCCGTCACCCGATCCGCCGACTTCGCCGCCTGGTATCAGGAAGTCATTTCCGAAGCCGAGATGGCCGAGGAATCGGGGGTGCGCGGCTGCATGGTGATCCGGCCGTGGGGCTATGGCATCTGGGAGCGGATCCAGCACCTGATGGACGCACGGATCAAGGCTGCGGGGGTCGAGAACTGCTATTTCCCGCTGTTCATCCCCTTGAGCTACTTCGCCAAGGAAGCCGAGCATGTCGACGGGTTCGCCAAGGAAATGGCGGTGGTCACCCATCACCGGCTGATTGCGGACGGAAAGGGCGGGCTAATGCCCGATCCCGCAGCAAAGCTCGAAGAGCCGCTGATCGTCCGGCCCACCTCGGAAACCGTTATCGGAGAGGCGATGGCGCGGTGGATCCAGTCGTGGCGCGATCTGCCGCTGCTGACCAACCAGTGGGCCAACGTGGTGCGCTGGGAAATGCGCACCCGGATGTTCCTGCGCACCAGCGAATTCCTCTGGCAGGAAGGCCACACCGCGCACGCCGACAAGCCCGATGCGATGGCCGAGACGCTGCGCGCGCTCGAGATGTACCGCGCTCATGCCGAAGAAGACTTGGCGATCCCGGTGATGGCGGGCGAAAAGCCAGAGAATGAGCGTTTCCCAGGGGCCGCTGCGACCTATTCGATCGAAGCGATGATGCAGGACGGGAAAGCGCTGCAAGCCGGCACCTCGCACTATCTCGGCACCGCTTTCGCCGAGGCTGCAGGGATCCGCTATCAGGACAAGGAAGGCCAGCAGACGCTGTGTCACACCACCAGCTGGGGGGTTTCGACCCGGCTGATCGGCGGGGTGATCATGGTCCACGGCGATGACGATGGACTGCGCGTGCCGCCGCGGATCGCACCGCACCAGATAGTGATCCTGCCGATGCTGCGCGAAGACGATGGCGACGCGGCGCTGCTGGCGTACTGCGAGGAACTGCGCAAGGCGCTGGTTAGTCAAACCGCGCTGGGCGAACCGGTGCGCGTGCTGCTCGACAAACGCGCTGGCAAGGCGACGCAGAAGCGCTGGGGCTGGGTCAAGAAGGGCGTGCCGCTAATCCTCGAAATCGGCGGACGTGATGCTGCTGGCGGGCAAGTTTCGGTGCTGCGCCGGGACCGGCTGTGGAACGAGAGCGGCAAGGTCGCTTTCGCCGCAATGGCGCGCGATGAATTCGTGGTGAAGGCCGCGACCGAACTGGAAGACATTCAGGCGAGCCTCCACAGCGAAGCCACCGAGCGCCGCGACGCGCAAATCGAGCGCGGGGTGTCCGACCTCGCTGGCCTCGAGCAATTTTTTGCTGCCAACCAGAAGTACCCCGGCTGGGTCGAGCTCAACTGGTCGCGGCCAACTGGCGCGGCGCTCGACGCGGTGGTAACCAAACTCAAGGCGCTCAAGCTGACCGTACGCAACACCCCGCTCGGCGGCGGAACGGTTACCGGCACCTGCCCGTTTACCGGAGAACCGGCGGCCGAAAGGATCTACGTTGCGCGCGCTTATTAGCCTGACTCTTGTCTTGCTCGCCACAACGGCATCGGCAAACGCCGTCATTGAGCACGAACTTGGCGATGCGTTAAACTCTCCTACCGGTCGGTTCTACAGCCAACTTTATGTCGAGTGTTACGATACCACCATTCGCGGGATGGATCGGTGGTATTGCGCCGTCGACGAGGCACAGCGCCAAGATCGACAATTGAACGAAGCATATGGTCGGGTCATGGGACGGTTGGGTGTCGAGCGTAAAGCCAAACTGCGTCGGTCGCAGCGAGCGTGGATCGTCGAGCGTGATCGCAAATGTCATGCCCCAAACCTGCAGTTCGGCTTGTTCGATCCGAGCGATGATGCCAGTCCCAATCCCTGGTGTGCCTTGGACATGACCATCTTGCGCAGGCTTTGGCTTGAACGGCTCAACAAGTGAGCCGTTCATCCCCGGCTCCCGGCCTGCCGAGCCGTAAACAAATCCTCGATTTCATCGCCAACAGCGACGAACCCGCGGGCAAACGCGAAATTGCCCGTGCATTCGGGCTCAAGGGGCAGGAGAAGATCCAGCTCAAAGCAATGCTCAAGGACATGGCCGAGGAAGGCCTGATCGACGGCAACCGCACCGCATTCCACCGCATGGGCGGGGTGCCAAAGGTCACGGTGCTGCGGGTGATCGAGATCGATGAGGGTGAGGCGATTGCCGTGCCCGACAGCTGGACGCCTGACGATGCGGTTCCGCCGCCCCGCATCCGGCTGCGCGCTTTAAAGGGCCGCGACAGCGCGCTCCGGTCGGGCGACCGGGTGCTCGCGCGGACCGAGGAAGCGGGCGCCGGGTGGATTGCGCACCCGATGAAGAAACTGCCCGCTGCGATCGACCAGACGATGGGCGTGATTGAGATCGACAAGGCGGGCAAGGCCTGGCTCGCCCCGGTAGATAAGCGTGAACGCAATTCGATGCCCGTCGCGGATCTCGGCGGCGCAGAGGAGGGTCAGCTGGTGCTGGCCGAGCCGGTCGGGCGCAGTCCGCGTTCGGGGGTCAAGGTCACTGCGGTGCTCGGCGATCCGCTCGCGCCGCGCGCGTTCAGCCTGATCGCGATCCACAAGCATGGCATTCCGTTCGCGTTCGATCCGGATACCATCGACGAGGCCGAACTCGCGGCCAAGTTGCCACTTCATGCCGAAAAGCGCGAAGACTTGCGCCATCTACCAATCGTCGCGATCGATCCGAGCGACGCACGCGACCACGACGACGCGATCTGGGCCGAGCCAGACGGGGAAGGCGGGTTCCGCGCGCTGATCGCGATTGCCGATGTCAGCTATTACGTCCGCCCCGGCTCGTCGCTCGATCGCGATGCGCGCAAACGCGGCAATTCGGTTTATTTTCCCGACCGGGTCGTGCCGATGTTGCCCGAAGTGCTGAGCGCCGATGTCTGCTCGCTGCGGGCCGGCGAGGACCGGGCAGCGATGGCCTGCCACGTGGAGTTCACCGCCGAGGGCAAGGTGACGTCATGGCGCTTCACCCGTGCGGTGGTGCGCATCCATGAGGTTATCGCTTACGAGGAAGCCCAGCGGCGGATCGACGAGGGCGACGGCGATCCGCAATTGACCGCGTTGTGGGCTGCATGGCGTGCGCTCTACGCTGCCCGAAGCGCGCGCGATCCACTCGCGCTCGACTTGCCCGAACGCCGTGTAATTCTCGACGAACATGGCAAGATCCGCGAGATTGCGCTGCGCCAGTCGCTCGATGCGCACAAGGTGGTCGAGGAGTTCATGATCACCGCCAACGTTGCCGCAGCCAAGGCGCTCGAGGCGAAGGTTGCGCCGGTGGTCTACCGGATCCACGAACCGCCGAGCCGCGAGAAGCTGGTCGCGCTCAAGGATTACCTCGCGACCTTCGACAAGCAGCTCTCGCTGGGACAGGTGATTACGCCGGGTCTATTCAACCGCATGCTGAAAGATATCGCCGATGAATCTGAAAAGGCTGTGATTATGGAGGCGGTGCTGCGCAGCCAGACACAGGCCTTCTATGGCCCGCGCAACGCCGGGCACTTTGGCTTGGCCTTGGGATCATACGCGCATTTCACTTCACCGATCCGGCGCTACTCGGACCTGCTGGTCCACCGCGCGCTGATCGATGGTTATGGGCTGGAACTGCCAGCACCCCAGGGCAATCTGCCCGCGCACAGCGGCCTGTCAGAGCGTGACCGCGCCGATCTGACCCGCGTTTCCGAAGCGATCAGCCAGACCGAGCGCCGCGCGATGATGGCCGAGCGCGACACGATCGACCGCTATGTTGCCGCGTGGCTTTCGGCGCGGGTCGGCGAAGTGTTCGAATGCCGCGTAACCGGCGTGCAGCGGTTCGGCTTGTTTGCAACGATCATCGGGCTGGGCGGGGATGGGCTGGTGCCGATCTCGGTGCTGGGCGACGAGCGCTTCAATTATGACGACAAGGCCCAAGTGCTCGAAGGCGAGCGCAGCGGGATCAAGTACGGCATGGGGCAGCGGATGCGGCTGAAACTGGCCGAGGCCAACCCGCTCACCGGCGCGCTCAAGTTCGAGCCCGAGGGCAGCACCGGGAGCCGGATCGAAGCACGCGGGAAGCCATCACCGCTGCACAAGAAGGGCAATCATCTGGCGGGCAAGCGCGGAAGGCCCGGCAACATCCGCCACCAGGGCAAGCGTAAATAGTCAGCTAAGCCGTTCGATCTGGTCGTCGCTCAACCCGCCGGGGATGACATAGACCGGGCAAGGCAACTGCCCAGCGCTGCCGGCAAAGTGCGACACCAAAGGTCCCGGTCCGCCGCTCGCCTCCGCACCCAATACCAGCGCCGATACCTCTGGATGCTCGGTCAGGTAATCACGGATCACAGCCACCCCGTCGCCTTGACGGACCGAGATAGTCGGCGGCTTGCCGCCATCGCTGAGCAAACTGCCCGCTGCCGAGGTAACCAGCGCTTCGGCCCGGGCGCGGGCTTCCTCCTCGATCGTCGCCTGAATCCCGCCAAAGGCCACGAATGGCTGCGGCGGAACCAGCGCGAGCAAGTGGACCGCGCCGCCGGTGCGCTGCGCCCGGCGCGAGGCGAAACGCAGCGCCAGGCTGGCTTCGTCGGTCTCGTCCATAATCACCAGATAGACCCGCATCGCCCGCTCCCTCGGCGCAGGATATCCGTCACAAACGTATTCGGCGCAAGCATCTTGCCGTGGGCCGCTAATTTGGCCAGAGACGTAACGGTAAACAGACCGCCAGGGGACCGGACACCGCCATGCCGATCGCAATCAAGATGCCCGCGCTTTCACCTACGATGGAGGAGGGCACGCTCGCCAAGTGGCTGGTCAAGGTCGGCGACACGGTCAAATCGGGCGACATCATGGCCGAGATCGAGACCGACAAGGCAACGATGGAGTTCGAAGCGGTCGATGAAGGCACGATTACCGCGATTTCGGTGGCCGAGGGCACCGAGGGGGTGAAGGTCGGCACGGTCATTGCGACGATTGCCGGTGAGGATGAAGATACTTCGCCCGCGCCGGTGGCAATGGCTGCGCCTCGTCCTGAAACCACCAGCGTCCCCGCGCAGGCGGGGACCTCGCGAGTGACAGCGCCAGCTCGCGTTATGCCGCCTGAGGCCCCCGCCTCCGCGGGGGAGCAAAGCAAGACCAGTGAAGATCGCGTCATCGCATCCCCGCTGGCCAAGCGCATTGCCGCCGACCGCGGGATCGATCTGAAGGCCGTGCAGGGCAGCGGTCCGCATGGCCGGATCGTCAAGGCCGATGTCGAAGGCGCCCCCGCGATGCCGGGGGCCTCAGGCGTCGGAGTTCAACCGGCTGCGGCCCCAGCCTCCGCAGGGGCTCCGGCCGCACCGACGCCCGACTTCGGCATCCCCTATGAAGCCGAAAAGCTCAACAACATCCGCAAAGTCATTGCGCGCCGCCTGACCGAAGCCAAGCAGACCATTCCGCATATCTACCTGACCGTGGATGTACGGCTCGATGCGCTGCTCAAGCTGCGCGGCGAGCTTAACAAGGCACTTGAGGCTGATGGCGTAAAGCTCTCGGTCAATGATCTTTTGATCAAGGCGCTGGCCAAGGCGTTGATCCGCGTGCCCAAATGCAACGTGAGCTTTGCCGGGGACGAGTTGCGCATATTTAGCAGAGCCGATATTTCGGTAGCCGTCGCCGCGCCATCGGGCCTGATCACGCCGATCATCGTCGATGCCGCGACCAAGGGCGTCGCCCAGATCTCGACCGAAATGAAGGCGCTGGCCGACAAGGCCAAAGCGGGCAAACTCCAGCCGC
>JARXKR010000028.1 GCA_030271565.1 Pseudomonadota bacterium | reverse complement strand
GTGTCCTTGTCGAGATCGTCGAGCAGCGAATTGGCGACCTTGGCCAGCCGCGCTTCGGTGTAACGCATCGAGGCCGGCGCATCGGGATCCATCGAGCCGAAGTTGCCCTGACCATCGACCAGCGGCACCCGCATCGACCAGTCCTGCGCCATGCGGACCAGTGCCAGGTAAATCGCGCTGTCACCGTGCGGGTGGTAATTGCCCATCACGTCGCCGACGATCTTGGCGCATTTGCGGTATGGCTTGCCCGCGACCATGCCGCCTTCCTGCGCGGCGAACAGGATCCGGCGGTGGACCGGCTTGAGGCCATCGCGGACATCGGGCAGGGCGCGCGCCACGATCACGCTCATCGCGTAATCGAGGTAGCTGGTCTTCATTTCATCGACGATATCGACGCGGGCATACTCGCCCGGGACGCCGCTGGGAGTTGGAATGGATTCGGGAATTTCGGGTTCGTCGCTCACGCGCTCTGGTTCACTTCATCGCTGATGGGATTTGGGTCGCTTCCGCTCTAGGCGAAAGGGGCCGACAAGACTATCAAAAGACGCAGCCAGCCTCGTCTTTTCCACACTTTGAACCGCCAAACTGAACGGTTGGACGCTGCGCTATTCAATCGCAGTTCACCGGCCTTGCCCTAGCGCGCTGACCTGTTGCCAAAGGGGCGCGCTCGCGCCTATGGCGAAACACAGGATTACGGCTTTCGGCAAGGGGTATCGGGCCCGGCGCAGACAGCCCGCGAAGGAGAAGATTTCGATGATGCGAGCCAAATTTTTCGCGCGCACGGCGCTGGGTCTGGCACTTGCCATGGGCATCGCGGCTGGAGCCACCAGCCCCGTAATGGCCAAGGACAAGCCAAAAGACGCGCCCAAGGAAGTAAAACTGGCGCCGTCGAAACTGTTCATTCCGGTCTATCAGGCCGCAAAGACAGCGATGGACGCCGCTGCGAAGCGCCCTGACGTAATCGCGGCCCATCAGGTTGCAACCACCGCGCTGACGGCGCTGAACAATGCGCAGGGCAAGGCCGCCAAAGCTGCGGCTCAAGCGAAGTATGATGCAGCCGTCGCCGCGATCGCGCCGTTGCTGGCTGGTGAAAAGGCCGCAGTCGACAAGACCGTGGCAACCGCGACCAACACCGACGACAAGTTCCTGGCCGGCCAGATGCAGCTGTCCTACGGCACGCTGGCGATGGACGCAGGCGTGCAGCGTCAGGGCATCCAGGCGCAGCTCGACACTGGCCGGATCGACGCGGTCAACAAGCCCAAATACCTGATGGTCATGGGCAACCTGGCGATGGAGCAGAAGGACTACGCGGGCGCACGTGCCGCGTTCCAGGCGGCCAGCGATGCCGGCGCAACCCCGGGCGAAGCTTTGATCAACCTCGCCGATGCCTTCATCAAGGACAACCAGACCGCCGCCGGGCTCAAGGTTCTTCAGCAAGCCGTGGTCAAGACCGGCGCCGGAGCCCCTGAGGGTTGGATGCGGTATGGCATTGCCAGCGCCTACCGGGCCAAAATGCCGACTGAAGCCGCCATGTTCGCCAACGAACTGGTCGCCACCTACCCGTCCAAGGAGAATTGGGCGCTGGCGATTGCGGTCGTCCGCGATCTCAATGGCTATCAGGGCCACGACCAGATCGCTTTGCTGCGCCTGATGCAGCGCACCGGGAGCTTCTCCGAAGAGCGCGACTACGTCGAATATATCCAGGCGTTGAGCAAGCGCGGTCTGCCGGGTGAAGCGCTCAAGATCATCGATCAAGGTGTCGCCGCGGGGCTGCTCAAGACCGGTGACGAGTTCGTGAGGGATGCACGCAAAGAAGCCACCACCCGCGTTGCTTTGGACAGGAATTCGCTGCCCGGGCAGGAACGCGAAGCGCGCGGCGCAGCGGCGTCGGCGACAACGATCACCGCTGCAGCCGATACTTTCCTGAGCTATGATCAGCCGGCCAAGGCCGAGGAGCTCTACAGGCTCGCTCTGGCCAAACCGGGCGTCGAAACGGCGCGGGTCAACCTTCAGCTCGGCATCGCGCAATCCGACCAGGGCAAGTATGCCGACGCCCAGGCCAGCTTTGCCAAGGTGACCGACACCCGCGCCCCGATCGCGCTGCTGTGGTCGAGCTATGCCAAGGCCAAGGCCGCCGGCAAGTAAGCCAGCGGATTCAAGACCAACGGGAAGGGCGGCGGGCAACTGCCGCCCTTTTTGCAGCCGTTCAGATTGGTGCGAAAAGTCCGGTGGACTCGTCGAGGACGTGCAGCAGGCCGTCCGAAATAGCGAAGAACGCCCCGGTCAGCTTGAGCTCGCCGCTGTGCTCTTTCTGGCGAACGCACGGGAAGGTGCGCAGGTTGGCAAGGCTGACCTTGACCCCAGCCAGCTCCATCGCCCGCTCGGCCGCCGCGCCTTGGGTGCCGTGATCATGCACCACCGCTTCGCGGGCGTCGTCGAGCATTGCAATCCAGTCGGCGATGAACCCGCCTTCGCCTGGCTTGGTTCCGGCCAATTCGCGCGACAATGCCGCCTTGCAGCCGCCGCACATGCCGTGGCCCAACACCACGACTTCCCTGACCTTGAGGATTTGCACCGCGAATTCCAAAGCGGCCGAGACCCCGTGATGGCCGGGCGAGGTTTCGAACGGCGGGACCATCGCCGCGACGTTACGCACGACGAAGACTTCGCCTGGATCGACATCGAAAATCTGGGATGGGTCAACCCGGCTGTCCGAACAGGCGATGATCATGACGTCGGGCTCTTGGCCTTCGCGCAATGCCGCCCAGCGCTCACGATTGGAGGCCCAGCCATTGTCCCGGAAACGGCGATAACCTTCGATCAGGCGGTTCAGGCCGCCCACGGAACCAGCTGGTGAATCGGTGCTCATGGTGCGGCTTGTGCCGTTGCATTTTCCGGCTGGCAACCCTTGTCGCATGCGACTATCTGGGCGGCATGAACGATCTGGCTTCAGCTCCGCTTCTCGCCCAGTCAAATCCGGAGCGCCAACGCAAACCTGATTGGATTCGGGTCAAGGCCCCGACCAGCAAGGGTTATGGCGAAACGCGCCAGCTGATGCGCGACCTCGGGCTTAATACGGTGTGCGAAGAGGCGGCCTGCCCGAACATCGGTGAGTGCTGGACCAAGAAGCATGCCACAGTGATGATCCTCGGCGATGTCTGCACGCGGGCCTGTGCCTTCTGCAACGTCAAGACCGGCATGCCGCGCGCGATCGATCTGCTGGAACCGGAAAACGTGGCGATTGCGGCGGCCAAGCTGGGGCTGTCACATATCGTGATCACCTCGGTCGACCGCGACGATCTGCCCGATGGCGGGGCCGGACAATTCGTCAAGGTGATCGAAGCGCTGCGCCGCAATACGCCCGCGACTACCATCGAAATCCTCACTCCCGATTTCCGTGGCAAAATGCGCCCCGCAGTGGAGGCGATCGTTGCCGCCGGGCCTGACGTCTACAACCACAACCTGGAAACCGTGCCGCGGCTTTATCCGACGATCCGCCCGGGCGCGCGCTACTATGCTTCGCTGCGGCTGCTTGAAGAGGTCAAGGCGCACGACCCGCTGATCTTTACCAAATCGGGCGTGATGCTCGGGCTGGGCGAACAGCGGCTCGAAGTGCACCAGGTGATGGATGACATGCGCACCGCCGGGATCGATTTCCTGACCATGGGGCAATACCTCCAACCGACCCCCAAACACACCAAAGTAATCGAATTCGTCACCCCAAAGGCGTTCGATGCCTATGGTTCGATTGCGCGGGCCAAAGGCTTCCTGCAGGTTGCGGCAAGTCCGTTGACCCGATCGAGCTATCACGCCGGTGACGATTTCCGGGCGATGCGCGCCCTTCGACAGGCTCAGGGTGAGCGGAATAAGATGGGCAAGGCCGCCCAGCGCGCCTGATGCCGGGGATAAGCGAAACCCGGCAGATGCCGTACAGCGCCGAACAGATGTTCGACCTGGTCGCGGACGTCGCGCGCTATGCCGAATTCCTGCCGTGGGTGGTCGGTACCCGGGTGCGGTCTGACAGCGAGACCGAGATGATTGCCGATCTGCTGGTCGGGTTCAACGCCTTGCGCGAGAAATTCACTTCACGCGTCGAAAAAGTCCGCCCCAGCGAAATCAGGGTCCATTACCTCGACGGACCAATGCGCGATTTGGATAACGTTTGGAAATTCCGTCCGATGCCAGAGGGTTGTGAGGTTTACTTCGCGGTCAGCTTTACCTTCCGCAACGCGGTGTTCGAGGCGCTGGCGGGGCAGTATTTCGAACGCGCGTTTCGCAAGATGGTCTCTGCGTTCGAGACGCGCGCCGAGCAGCTTTATGGCAGCAACAATTCCAGCGCTACCAGCGCCGCTTGATAGCGCACCTCGGCGCGGCTGAGCGGTTCGAACCAACGCTCTTCGGCCAGCACTTCGTCGGTATTGCGCAGCGCGCGGGCGAACACCACGGTGCCGACCGGCTTCTGGTCGGTCCCCCCGTCAGGCCCGGCAATTCCGCTGATTGAGACCGTAACGTCGGCGTGACTGCGCTTCAGAGCACCTTGCGCCATTGCCCAGGCACAGGCGATCGAGACCGCTCCGAAAGCATCGATAATGTCGCTCGAGACGCCCAGCAGTTCGATTTTGGATTCGTTCGAATAGGTCACGAACCCGCGATCGAGCACTGCCGAGGACCCAGCGATCTCGGTCAATGCGGCCGCCACCAGCCCGCCGGTGCAACTTTCCGCCACCGCAACAGTTCGCCCGGCAGCCCGATTTTCCGCCACCACCTGCGCCGCGAGAGTAAGCAAAGCAGCAGGCAGCAAGCCCGCACCGGTTAGCTCGGACAAATCGTCATATCCTTGTTGTCGCGCACGCCGATGGTGATCACTTCGGTAAAGAAGTCCACGAAGTTGCTCGCTGGGAGCGGCTGGAGCGTGCGGAATACGCGGTCGATATCGGGGCAGTTCGCCACCTTGATCGAAGAGGTCAGCTCCTGCGAAAGCGCCATCTCAATGATCGGCTTGAGCGATGCCTCGGGCAAAGCGAGCATTAAAGCTGCGGTCTTCTGGTCGCCTTTGTCAGAGAATTTCGCAAAGGCTCGTCGCGCCATCGGGAAAGCAGCGCTTTGTCCCGCTTCAAGCTCGCTGACCAGTTGCGGACCGCGGGTCAGCAACGGCGCACCAGCGGCGAGCGCCGGTCGGCACCGCTCGACCACCGATCCCATCGCTGACGGCAGCATGTAAGCAACCATACCGCGCAGTTCGGCCGGGGTCATGCATGGCTTGGTCGCCTGGGCTTGCGCCATCTGACCGGTTGCGGCCAAGGCGAGCGTGGCGGCGATACGGTAAGCAATACGAGTCATCGTCAGTTCCTCCCAGAAGCATTGAAATGATTATTGCCGTGATCGGCAGCGCAAAGCTAGCCCCGTTGCACCAGTAGAAGTGTAGCCATTGCCTGTGCGGCAATGCCTTCGCCGCGCCCGGTGAAGCCGAGCCGCTCGGTGGTGGTCGCCTTGACACTGACGGCCGACACTTCGGTGCCGAGCAGTTCGGCCAGCCGCGCGCGCATCGCTTCGCGGTGCGGGCCGATCCTGGGCGCCTCACAGACGATCGTCAGATCGACATTGCCGATGCGGTAGCCGGCCTCCGTCGCGAGTTTTACTGCGTGTTGCAAGAACTGCTCAGAACTCGCTCCGCGCCACCGCGCATCATTTGGCGGGAAATGGCTGCCGATATCGCCCGCACCGATCGCGCCGAGAATCGCATCGACCAGGGCGTGGATCGCGACATCGGCGTCGCTGTGCCCGGCCAAACCGCGCGGATGGTCGATCTTGACCCCGCAAAGCCACAGCTCTTCGCCTTCCGCAAGCCGGTGGACATCGTAGCCGCTGCCAACGCGAACGGGCGCCAGGACTGGGGCGAAGTCTGCGGCGAAAGTCAGTTTGTGCAGCAATTCATCGCCATCGACCAAGGTTACGGTCAGGCCAGCAGCCTGCGCGACCTGCGCGTCATCGCCAGCGCTGGCGGGCCCGGACCAGGCCCGGTGCGCCGCGAGAATGGCGGCAAAATGAAACGCCTGCGGTGTCTGCACCCGGCGCAATTGCTCGCGTGGGGCCGGGATGCCCATGGTGTCTCCCTCCGCATGGGCGAGACTGTCGACCACCGGCAGTACCGGGATTGCTGCTTCGGCCTGGTCGAGCGCCTGCGACAGCCGCTCGATCACCGATGACGGAAGCATGGGCCGCGCCGCATCGTGGATCAGCACCCGATCGGGAGCAGCTCTGGCCAACGCCTCGAGCGCGATCCGGACCGATTCTTGCCGGGTCGCTCCGCCGGTGACAAACTGCACTCCCGGAACACCCTGCAAAGCGCCTGCCGCGATTTCGTCTGCACCCGCCGGAATGGCAACAACGATTGGAGACACGCCCGCCGCCGCCAGTGCCTCGGCCGAATGGCGCACCACCGGCTTGCCGCGCCACAGCGCGAATTGCTTGGGCAGCGGCTGCCCGGCGCGCAGGCCTTGCCCGGCGGCGACGATCACGGCGGCGGTGCGGCCATTGCTTGTTGCAGGGTTGGCGGCGGTCATTGCCGCCTTGCGGTATAGGCTTGCCGCCGGGGGAGCAATTCCCTATGTGCTGCCCAAATTTTAGGCAGATGTAGATGACTTCGCTTGCGCCCCTATCCATTTTGGCCCCGCCGCAGCTGGTGCCGATCAATGTCGGCCCGGTCCGGATCGATTGCCCAGTGATCCTCGCCCCGATGACCGGGGTGACCGATCTGCCGTTCCGCCGCCTGGTGCGCCGGTTCGGCTCGGGGCTCAACGTCACCGAGATGATCGCCAGTCCGGCCGCGATCCGCGAGACCCGCCAGTCGCTGCAGAAGGCGCAGTGGGACGCAATCGAAGAGCCCGTTTCGATGCAACTGGTCGGCTGCGAGCCGGCGCAGATGGCCGAAGCGGCCAAGCTCCAGCAGGACCGCGGCGCGGCGATTATCGACATCAATATGGGCTGCCCGGTCAAGAAGGTGGTCAACGGCGACGCCGGATCGGCCTTGATGCGCGACCTGCCGCTCGCCACCGCGCTGATCAAGGCGACGGTCGAAGCGGTCGATGTGCCGGTCACGGTCAAGATGCGGATGGGCTGGTGCCATGACAGCCTCAACGCGCCCGAACTGGCGCGGATTGCCGAAGACCTCGGCGCGAAGATGGTCTCGGTCCACGGCCGCACGCGCAACCAGATGTACCGCGGTGAGGCCGACTGGGCGTTCGTTCGCGCGGTCAAGGATGCGGTGAGCATCCCGGTGATCGTCAACGGCGATATCTGCACGATCGAGGATGCCGCGCGCGCGCTCGAGCAATCGGGTGCCGACGGGGTGATGATCGGGCGCGGCGCCTATGGCCGCCCGTGGTTCCTCTCGCAAGTGATGCACTGGCTCCGCACCGGCGAGCAGCAGCCCGATCCCGATACCGACAGCCTGTTTGCGACCGTGCTCGAACACTATGACGCGATGCTCGAGCTTTACGGCACCGTCACCGGGGTCAACATGGCGCGCAAGCATCTCGCTTGGTACACCAAGGGTCTGCCGGGTTCAGCGGCGTTCCGCAACCAGGTCAACTTTATCGATGATCCCGTTGAAGTCATTCGGCAATTGCACCACTTCTTCGGTCCGTTCCTGAGCCGTCAGGCCGCTTGATGCCCGACGCACCGCGCCAGCTGGCCAGCTTGTCGCACGCGGTGCTGCTGCTTGGGCCGGGGCAGGCGGTGGCAGCGGCCAATCCTGCGGCCGAACAATTGCTCGGGCAGAGCTTCCGCCGCCTCCAAGGCCGCGCCATCGGTGAACACCTGCGGTTCGATGAACCGCTGCTCGCGGCGCGGATAGCCGAGACCGACGCGCAGCTATCGGCCCGCGCCACCGGCGTGCAAATCACCGGGCAAGGCCCGCGCCGGGTCGATGTGACCGTCGGTCCGGTGATCGACCAGCCGGGCTGGCAGGTGCTGACCCTCCATGACGTCCGCGGCGCCGAAGCAATGCGTGAGACCCAGGCTTCCGGCGAAGACAGCGTGCTGCGCGCGCCTGAGGTATTGGCGCACGAGATCAAGAACCCGCTCGCCGGCATTCGCGGCGCGGCGCAGCTGATCGCGCGCAAGCTCGACGGGCAGGACCGCGCGCTGACCACGCTGATCGCCGATGAGGTCGACCGCATCGCCAAACTGATCGACCAGATGCAATCGCTCTCTAGCCGCACCGTGCCCGATCTGCAGCCGTGCAACCTCCACGAAGCGGTTCGCCGCGCGAGCGCGGTGATGGAAGCGAGCGGCAAGTCACCCGTAATCGTCGAGGAATTCGATCCTTCCTTGCCGCAAGTGCTGGGCAATATCGACGCGCTTGTGCAGGTGCTGATCAACCTGTTCGCCAATGCCGCCGATGCCACCTCCAAGGCTGCGAAGCCCCGGATCGTGGTGCGCTCACGCTTCGCCAGCGGGCTGCAACTGCATCGCACTTCGGATGGCAGCGCGGTCCGCTTGCCGATCGAACTCAGGGTCAGTGACAACGGTCCGGGGATCGACGCCGCGCTGCGCGATCACATTTTCGAGCCGTTCGTCTCCTCGAAAAGGAGCGGGCAGGGGCTGGGGCTGGCGCTCGTCCGCCGCCTCGTCGGGGACATGAACGGGCGGGTCACTTACGACCGCGACGATTTTACCGGATGGACGCATTTTCGCGTGCACCTCCCGATCGCCGACGAACGCCGCCGCGATTTGCGTGAGGCTGCGGCATGAGCGTTTTGCTGGTCGAAGACGATGCCTCGATCGCATTGGTGATCACCGCCGCGCTTGAGGCCGAAGGGTTCAAAGTCACCTGCTGCGATTCGATCGCCGAGCGCGACCGGCTGCTCGCGGCGAACCGCTATTCGGCCTTGGTCACCGATGTGATGCTGACCGATGGCGACGGGCTCGAGACGCTTGGCGCAGTCCGCCAAGCCGCGCCCGACATGCCGATCATCGTCCTGTCGGCCCAGAACACGCTCGATACTGCGGTCCGCGCCAGCGACACCGGGGCGTTCGAATATTTCCCCAAGCCGTTCGATCTCGACGAACTGGTTGGCACCGTCCGCGCGGCGGTGGGCAATGCCGCTGCGCGCGAGGATGATGCCGCCGAAGCGCCTCCCGCCGGGCTGCCTTTGGTCGGCCGCTCCGCGCCGATGCAGGCGGTCTACCGGATGATCACCCGCGTGCTGCGCAACGATCTGACCGTGCTGGTGCTGGGTGAAAGCGGCACCGGCAAGGAATTGGTCGCCGAGGCGATCCACCAGCTTGGCCAGCGCAAAGCCGGCCCGTTCGTTGCAGTCAACACCGCAGCAATCCCCGCCGAGCTGATCGAAAGCGAGCTGTTCGGTCACGAAAAGGGCGCGTTTACCGGCGCGGTTGCGCGGCATCAGGGCAAGTTCGAACAGGCCCAGGGCGGCACGCTGTTTCTCGATGAAATCGGCGACATGCCGATCGATGCGCAGACCCGGCTGCTGCGCGCGCTGCAATCGGGCCAGATCCGCCGGGTCGGCGGGCGCGAGGAGATCGCGGTCGATGTCCGCATCGTCGCCGCGACCAACCGCGATCTTGCCCCGCTGATCGCAGCGGGGGCGTTCCGCGAGGACCTCTATTACCGGCTCAACGTGGTTCCGATCACGCTGCCGCCGCTGCGCGAGCGGCCCGATGACGTCCCGGCGCTGGCCCGCCATTTCCTCCAGCTCGCCGCCGCCGAAGGTTTGCCCCGCCGCCAGTTGAGTGACGAGGCCGTAACGCTGCTCTCGAACCAGCCGTGGCGCGGTAACGTCCGCGAGCTGCGCAATTTCATTTTCCGCCTGGCCCTGTTCGCGCGCGAGGATCGGATTGGAGCGGCAGCAATCGAACCCTTGCTCGGGACCGCGCTCGACGATCCTGCGCCGGTTGAGGGGGGTACGCTTGAAAGCGCTGTCGGCTCGTGGCTGCGCGATCATCCGCTTGCCCCTGGCGCGGTCTATGACGCCGCACTGGCGGCATTCGAGCGCCCGCTGTTCGAGGCGGTGCTGCGCCAGACCGGGGGTAACCAGCTACGCGCGGCGCAGCATCTCGGGATCAACCGCAACACCTTGCGCAAGCGCTTGACCGAATTGGCGATAGATCCGCTGCTGCTTCAGCGCTGAAGCGGGCGTAGCGCGGGGCGAATTGCCTTGCATAAATGCCACACTGGTGTTGTAATCGCGCAACGATGGTGGAAACGACCGTTCCTGCACGCAACCAGCGTTGGCCCCGCTTATGGCGCCGCATGCAGGTTGCGGCACGGCGCTCCAATCTGTTCCCGATATTGGCGGTCTGTGCAGTTGCAGCCTTTCTGATCATGTCTGCGGTGACCTGGTATTTGGTCACTGCTCAGTCCGACCGCAGTCAACCTTTGCCAACCGATCTGACGGCGACCTTGCTGATCGGTACTTTGGTTCCAGCCATGGCTTGTCTCATTTTGCTGGGCCGTTGGCTGGCCCTCCAACGCGCCGGTGAAGATGTCGGCCGCAGCGGTCGTTTGCATGTGCGCCTTGTCTTCCTGTTCTCGCTGATTGCGGCGGTGCCGACGCTGCTGGTGGTGATCTTTGCCTCGTTCCTGTTCCAGTCGGGTGTGGAATTCTGGTTCTCCGACAAGTCGCGCGGACTGCTTGAAAATGCCAATCAGCTGGCGCGCGGCTATTACGAACAGACCCAAAAAGATATGTCGTACGAATCCTTGGCGATG
Source organism: Pseudomonadota bacterium (assembly GCA_030271565.1). Taxonomy (GTDB): domain Bacteria; phylum Pseudomonadota; class Alphaproteobacteria; order Sphingomonadales; family Sphingomonadaceae; genus Novosphingobium. The sequence goes on along the minus strand of JARXKR010000028.1, from coordinate 6,934 downwards.
GCGGCCGATCTTCGCGACGAAATCAGTCAGGTTCCGCTTGAAAGCGCAGAGTTCCAGGAATTTTATCTCTTCCAGGTGCGGCAACGAAAAATCGATGAATCGACCATTCTGCAAAAGCGTGTCGATGGTGGCCTCGACAAAGCCGCCTTTACGCGCGGGGTGGCCCCGCTGTCCGAGATATCAGCCAATGTCCTGCGCCAGATCGATCGCGGCGAATCTATCTCGGTCAGTTCAAGTGGAGACAGCATCCGCGCGATTACTCCAATTGATCGGAGGGCCGGAATCTATCTCTACACGGTCCGCAAGTCTGATCTCCTCTCGGCCGGCCACGCCCAGAACATCGTCCGCGCCTATGACGAGCTGACCCAGCGCACCCGCATCCAGCAGTTGCGCTTCAACGTCGCGTTGTTTGTTGCCAGCCTCGCGTTGGTCGGGCTGTCGGTGTGGTTCGCGCTGCGCTTTGCCGACCGGCAGGTAAAGCCGCTCCACGATCTGGTCGATGCCGCACGGCAGGTCGGGGCGGGCAACTTTACGATGCGGGTCGAAGGACGCACCGGCGCAGACGAGGTCGGGCTGCTCAACCGCGCGTTCAACCGCATGACCCAGCAACTCGAAAAGCAGAATCAGGCGCTGGTCGGGGCCAACCAGCAGCTCGATGAGCGCCGCGCGTTCATGGAGGCGGTGCTCGAATCGGTCACTGCGGGGATCATCAGCACAAATGCCAAGGGCGAGATTCGCCTGATCAACAGCTCGGCGCATAAATTGCTGCTCGATAAGGGCACACCGCCCCCCATTGGCACCCGGCTCGCGGCAATCGCGCCGCAGATCGCCAGCCTGGCCGAAAGCGACAGCGACGGCGGGATCGTTCAATATTCCAAGGGCAGCGAACTCCTGACCTTGGCGGTAAAGTCTACGCGATCTGCTTCAGGCGACGTGATCACCTTCGAAGATATTACTCGCCAGCTGATCGATCAGCGCCAGGCCGCGTGGTCCGACGTTGCGCGGCGTATCGCGCACGAGATCAAGAACCCGCTGACCCCGATCCAGCTCGCCACCGAGCGGCTCAAGCGGCGCTACCGCAAGCAGCTCACCACCGATGGCGAACTGTTCGAGGAACTGACCGGGACGATCATCCGCCAGGTCGGCGAACTGCGCCGCATGGTCGACGAGTTCTCCTCGTTCGCGCGGCTGCCCAAACCGCTGTTCCGCGGTGAGGACCCGGTCGATCTCGCCCGCCAAGCGCTGTTCCTCCAGGAAGTCGCGCGACCCGAGATCAATTTCCTGTTTGCCGCTGACCCCGAAATGGGGATCATCGCTTGTGACCGCCACCAGTTCGGTCAGGCCATGACCAACGTGCTCAAGAACGCCATAGAAGCGGTCGAAGCGCGCTCGAAGCTCGAAGACGAAACGTGGCGCGGACGGATCACGGTGACGCTGAAGGGCGGGCCGGAGGATGTGCTCGTCTCGATCACGGACAATGGCATCGGCCTGCCGCAGGACCGTGAGCGGATCGTCGAACCATACGTGACCACGCGGGAGAAGGGGACCGGGCTGGGGCTCGCGATCGTCAACAAGATCGTCGAGGAGCATGGGGGCGAAATGAGCTTTGCTGCGGGCGATCCGGACGGAACCGTGGTGACCATGCGCTTTGCGCGCGATCCGCTGGAGGGCCAACGCGGCTCCGAAGCGGCTGAATGAATTTGAATTGAGGTAACTGCGATGGCGCTCGAAATCCTGATAGTCGACGATGAACGCGATATCCGCGAGCTCGTCGCCGGCGTGCTGAGCGATGAAGGCTATGAATGCCGCATGGCCGGTGACAGCACCTCTGCGCTGGCGATGATCGACGAGCGTCGGCCCAGTCTGGTGCTGCTTGACGTGTGGCTTCACGGCAGTCCGATGGACGGGCTCGAAGTGCTCGACGCGATCAAGAGCCGCGAGCCCGAGCTGCCGGTGATCATCTTCTCCGGCCACGGCAGCATCGATACCGCGGTCTCTGCGATCGGCCGCGGCGCGATGGACTTTATCGAAAAGCCGTTCGAGGCCGAGCGTCTGCTGCTGCTGGTCGAACGCGCCACCGAAACCGACCGGCTCCGGCGCGAGAATGCGCGGTTGCGCGAAGGCTTCGTCACCTCCGACGAATTCACCGGCAACAGCACCGCGATCAATCAGGTCCGTGCCACCCTCAAGCGGGTCGCCAACACCGGCAGCCGGCTGTTGATCACCGGACCGGGCGGGTCGGGCAAGGAAGTCGCGGCAAGGTTGCTCCACAGCTGGAGCGGGCGCGCCGAGCATGCCTTCGTTACGGTCAATTCAGCGCGAATCACCCCTGAACGCTTCGAACAGGAGCTGTTCGGCGAAGAGGCCAGCGGCAAGCTGGTCCGCGCCGGGCTACTTGAAATGGCTGATGGGGGCACGCTGTACCTCGATGAAGTTGCCGACATGCCGCTTTCGACCCAGGCGCGGATCCTGCGGGTGCTGACCGAGCAGGCCTTTGTGCGGGTCGGGGGCAATCGCCAGATTCGCGTCGACGTTCGCGTGGTTTCCTCGACCGCGCGCGAGCTAGAGCGGGAGATTGCCGAAGGCCGTTTCCGCGAAGACCTGTTCTACCGGCTTAACGTGGTTCCGGTGACGATCCCCTCGCTGGCCGAACGGCGCGAGGATATTCCGATGCTGATCGATCACTTCTTTGCCCGCTTCGCCTCGGACCAGGGTGTGCCGCCGCCCGAGGTCAGCATCGAGGCAATGGCGGCGCTGCAAAGCTATGAATGGCCGGGCAATGTCCGGCAGCTGCGCAATGTGGTCGAGCGCACGATCATCCTCACCCCGCGCGACCGGCTCGCCCGGATCGAGGCCGATATGCTGCCCGGCGAAGTGGTTTCGAGCCGGATCAGCGGCGATGCCGGGATGCCCTCGCTGATGGGGGTGCCGCTGCGCGAAGCTCGCGAGAATTTCGAGCGCGAATACCTGCGCGTACAAATTCGTCGCTTCTCGGGAAATATTTCGCGCACCGCGAGTTTCATCGGAATGGAGCGGTCGGCCTTGCACCGGAAACTCAAATTGCTCGGCATGGTCGAACGCCGTGACGAAGAGGAAGACGGCGAGGTGGAAGTCCAGCTGTGACGCAAAGGTGTAACATCAAGGGCGTTTACGTGGGTGCTGCACTGCGGTAGAATAGGCACATAACAAGACCGGTTCTCCGTTCGCAGGGTGAACCAGAATGCGGACCGTATCGGCGGCCGCCAACAAGAAGGACAGATTTATGACCTCACGCACCCTGACGGCCCGCCCGCGTCCGGAAAAGACCGAAGACGAAACCGAGGCGGCATCGACTCCTGCGCCAAGTCCCGTTCCCAGCGGTCCCGCTACGGGCAAGGGCCAGAACCTGCAGGACCAATTCCTCAATCTGCTGCGCAAAAACAAGGTCCCGGTGACCATGTTTCTGGTCAAGGGCGTCAAACTTCAGGGCATCGTCACCTGGTTCGACAATTTCTCGATCCTGCTGCGCCGCGATGGCCAGGCCCAGTTGGTCTATAAGCACGCCGTTTCGACAATCATGCCGAGCTTGCCGATCGATGTCGCGCAGTTCGGCAGCGCGGTCGAAGGTGGCAAGAAAGTACGCCTGCTGCAGGACGTGTTCCTTTCCAGCGTGCGCGCAAGCGGCGTGCAGGTGACCATGTTCCTGGTCAACGGCGTGATGCTGCAGGGCCGGGTCGCTGCCTTCGATCTGTTCTGCATGCTGCTTGAGCGTGAAGGCTATGTACAGCTCGCCTACAAGCACGCGGTCTCGACCATTCAACCACTCAGCCCGATCGACTTGATGGGCGATAGCGACGAGGGCGAGGAAGCCTGAACTTCGGCGACGAAACCGAAGGCGACCTTGCGCGCGGTGCTCGCGCGCTGATCGTCTATCCCGAGTTCCGGGGCAGGGGAGCCGTGTCGGGTGACACTGCGCCGCGGCTTGAGGAAGCGCGCGGTTTGGCGCTGGCGATCGGACTGGTGGTGGTCGACGCGATCGCGATCCCGATCCGCGAAGCGCGCGCGGCAACGTTGTTCGGGGAAGGGCAGATCCAGAACATCGCGATTGCCTGCGAGCAGGACGCTGCCGGACTGGTGATCGTCGACGGCAGCTTGACGGCGATCCAGCAGCGCAATCTCGAAGAAAAGCTCAAGCGCAAGGTGATCGACCGGACAGGACTGATTCTCGAAATTTTCGGCGAACGCGCGGCGACTGCCGAAGGCCGGCTGCAGGTCGAGCTGGCGCATCTCGATTACCAGGCCGGGCGACTGGTGCGCAGCTGGACCCACCTCGAGCGCCAGCGCGGCGGCTTCGGGTTCCTTGGCGGGCCGGGCGAAACCCAGATCGAGGCCGACCGCCGGCTGATCCGCGACCGCATGGCCAAATTGCGCCGCGAGCTCGAACAAGTGCGCCGCACCCGCGGGCTGCACCGTAGCCGGCGTGAGAAGGCGCCGTGGCCGGTAATCGCGCTGGTGGGCTATACCAATGCCGGCAAGAGCACGCTGTTCAACCGGCTGACCGGAGCCTCGGTGATGGCCGAGGATCTGCTGTTCGCTACGCTCGACCCGACCATGCGGGCCATCCGCCTGCCGGGGGTCGACAAGGCAATCCTGTCGGACACGGTGGGTTTCATATCGGACCTGCCGACGCAATTGGTGGCGGCGTTCCGTGCGACACTCGAAGAAGTCACCGCAGCCGACGTGATCGTCCACGTGCGCGACATGGCCAATCCCGAAAGTCAGGCGCAAAAGCAGCAGGTGCTGGCGATCTTGCAGGAACTCGGGCTGCTTGAAGAGCAGGGCGGGGAGCCGACCATTCCGTTGCTCGAGGCCTGGAACAAGTGGGATCTGCTCGGGCCTGATCAGGCGGCAGAACTGATGGAACAGACGCAAGCCAAGGGTGAGACCGTGGTCGTGCCGGTGTCTGCCTTGACCGGGATGGGCTGCGACAACCTGCTCGAAGCGGCAAGCAAGCTGCTGACCCAGCGCGCAAAATTGCACAGCTTTGTCCTGCCGGTCGGCGACGGACAGCGGCTTGCGTGGCTCCATGCCCATGGCGAAGTGGTCAGCGAGGATGAGGCGGGGAGCGACGAGCGCGGGCCACTGCGGCGGCTCGAAGTGCGGCTCGATCCACGCGAATTAGGCCGGTTTATCCGGCTCTGACGCCTTGACGTCAGTCCACAGCGCTTCCTGCTGATCGAGTGTGAGCGTGTCGAACGCGGTGTCTTGCGCTGCCGCCATCGCTTCCATCGCACGGAACCGCCGCTCGAATTTGGCGTTGGCCTTGCGCAGTGCTTCCTCCGCCGGCACGCCATAGGCGCGAACCAGATTTACGGCGGCGAACAACAAGTCGCCGGCTTCTTCGGCGCGGTCACGGTCGCTGGTTGCATCGGCCAGTTCATCCATCTCTTCGAGGACTTTGGCGGCGGGTCCGGCGGGATCGGGCCAATCGAAGCCCAGCCGCGCGGCGCGCTTCTGGAGCTTTTCGGCGCGCATCGCTGCGGGCAGCGCCAGCGCAACCCCGTCGAGTGCGCTGGCCGCGCCCTTGGCCTGACGTTCCTGCGCCTTGATCCGCTCCCAGCGGGATTCCCGGCCTTCTTCGTTCACAACCTGTCCGGCGAAGAGGTGTGGATGCCGGGCTATCAGCTTGTCGGTGACGCCATTGGCGACGGCGGTGAAATCGAATAGCCCGAGTTCTTCGGCGATCCGCGCCTGGAACACGACCTGGAACAGCAGATCGCCAAGCTCGTCCTGGATCGCCGCCGGATCGCCGCGTTCGACCGCATCGGCAACCTCGTAAGCTTCCTCGATGGTGTGCGGGACGATCGTCTCGAAGTTTTGCGCGCGATCCCAGTCGCAACCGTGCTGCGGGTCGCGCAGCTGGCGCATCAGGTGGAGAAGGCGGTCGGTTGCTTCGGACATTTGAGATTGATAATATATATTATGTTAAATGTAAGATCGAACGGAAGGGGCTCTGCGGCCGCCTCACGCCTTCACCTGGCTGATAATCAATGTCAGTGCGGCGATAATTGCCGCCCAAATCAGAGCCGTCTGCAACATCTTGCTCCGACCGAGTTCATGACTGCGCAGCGAGCGCCAAGCCAGCGTCAGCGCCATTGCCGCGCCGATGATCGCGGTCAGCATCGCGCCAGTGCTCATCACAACGTCACCTCCAGACCATCGTAACCGACCTGCACATGCGCCGGAACTTCGCCGCACAGCGTGACATAATCCATGCTCTTGTCGAGATGAGTCAGCACGGCCTGGCCAGCGCGCGAAGCTTCGGTCAGTTCGAGCGCCATGGCCAGGTTCGCATGAGTCGGATGCGGTTCACGGCGCAGGCAATCGACCACGAGGACGTCGACACCAGTAAACAGGTCGACCATCTCACGGCGAATTTCGCTGAAGTCTGTCGCATAGCCGATTGATTTACCGTCACAATCGAACCGAAAGGCAGTGCTTTGCGCAGGTCCATGCGGCATCTGGCACCAACGCACACCGAACCCGGCGCACATTCGTAACAACTCGAGCGGTTCGAGCGACAGGATCGTTGGATAGCCTTCCTGTCCAGCGAAGGCATAACCGAACCTAAGCCGCAGCCGCCGCGCGGTTTCCTCGGCCGCATAACCCGGGATCGGCGCGGCGCGGCCATAGCGCAACACCCGCAGGTCATCGATTCCGTGGACGTGATCGGCGTGATCGTGGGTCCAGAACACCGCATCGATCCGGTCAATCTCGTTATCGAGCAGCTGGTTGCGTAGATCGGGTGATGTATCGACCAAAAGCCTGCTACCCGCATCGTTCTCGACCAGAATCGATACTCTAGTTCGGCGGTTCCTGGGCTCGGCAGGATCGCACCGCCCCCAATCGTTGCCCACACGCGGCACTCCGGTCGAAGTACCGCAGCCGAGCAGCC
>JARXKR010000223.1 GCA_030271565.1 Pseudomonadota bacterium | reverse complement strand
ACGGCAAGTTTTACGGCGGGAGCGGGCCTGCTGGGAGTCGGTGCGCTAACTCTCCGGGGAGCCGACCGCGTTGCCGAACTCCCTTACGCGGCAATTCCCGCGTTATTTGGCCTTCAACAGCTCGTTGAGGGAGGTCTGTGGCTTACGTTCACCGACCAGGCGCCGCACTTGAACTCAATATTGACGCACGTTTATTCACTGTTCTCGCACGTCCTGTGGCCAATATTCGTGCCGATTGCAGTGCTGTTGCTTGAACCGGTGCCATGGCGCCGCAACGCGCTCAAAGCGCTTGCGGCCGCTGGAGCGTTGTCGGGAATTTATCTTCTCTACTTCTGGGCGATGGATCCGACGACCTCGGAGATAATCGGGCGTCACATCTTCTACGATTCGCCGCACTTCTACATTGCACCGATCCTCGTTCTTTACGTTTTGGGAACGTGCGCCAGCTCGCTTCTGTCCAGCCACGGCGCGGTGCGATGGTTCGGGGCCGCCACGTTGGTGTCATTTACCGCAGCTTATGCCTTCTCGTTCTGGTTTATCTCGGTGTGGTGCTTCTTCGCAGCGGTGATGAGCGCGACGATCTTGCTCTATTTCCGCAAGCATCGTGCGACTCGGGCGTCCGCCGATAAATCGTGGAAACGCGCCTGATCGCTCCGCTTATGTTATGATGCCCTCACCGGGCGCTCCGATTGCGAGTTTCGCCGGCAACGGGAGTCATCGCATGGCCACCACCACAAGTGAAACGAACGATTCAAGCCGGAGGGCGAATGTCCTTCGCTTCGCACTGACCGGAGCGCTGGCGGCTGGCATCTTCTACGTCATCTGCTGGCTCGGCGCGTCTCTGCCCATCGGTCCGGCGACGCACATGTATATTGCTCTGTTCACGACCGCCGCGGTCAGCTCCAGCGCCGCACTGATTCAAGGGCTGTGCTGGTCGCTCGCATTTGGCTTGATCGCGGGATCGCTCATCGCCTTCATTTATAACCTGCTGGCGCCGCTCGACCGGCGTTGAAGGCAGCGTTGCACGCCCGCGATACTGCGAACTTTGGGACTTTTTGAGCTGTCGGCTAAGGGCGTGCAATGACCGATTTCTCAGCGCTGATCGCCGCCGACCGCGGGCAAGAGGCCCGATCAATCCACCTGGTCGACAAGGCCGGGTTCGACGAATGGCTGAAGAAACGCCCGGCCGACGATCGCCGGATGATCGACGCCCAGCACTTTAGCGGCAAATCGGGCTTCGTCATCCTGCCGCACGGAACCGAGTTCGAAGTCGTGGCCGCGGTCGACGATGCCGGCGAGCTTGGCCCGTGGTGCCTGGCCGACCTGTCGGCGCGATTGCCAGCGGGCAGTTATCGGCTGGCCGAGGGCGCGCCAGGGGCGGCGGCGCTTGGCTGGCTGCTCGCCCAGCACCGCTTCGATGTTTATAGATCGAAGGCCGAGGACAATGAGCGCGGCCCGCGCATCCTGATTACCGGCGAAGCCGCGAAGATCGAAAGCGCCGTTCGGGTCGCGGCCGCGACGGCTTTGGTCCGCGATCTCGTCAACACCCCCGCAGCCGATCTTGGTCCGGCCGAGCTCGAAGCCGCGGTACGCAGTGCGCTCAAGGGCAGCGAAGCCAAGATCGAGGTCACTAGCGGGGACGCACTGGCCACCGGCTACCCGCTCATCGCTGCCGTTGGTGGCGGCGCGATCGCGGCGCGCGCCCCGCGTCTGATCGAGGCCGTTTGGGGCAATCCAAAGCACCCCCGTCTCGCCATCATCGGCAAGGGGGTATGCTTCGATTCGGGCGGTCTCGACATCAAGCCGGCGAGCGGGATGCGGTGGATGAAGAAGGACATGGGCGGCGCGGCGCATGCCCTCGCGCTTGCCCGGCTGGTGATCGAGGAGCGGATCAAGGTCCACCTCCATGTCCTCATCCCGGCGGTCGAAAATGCGGTGTCGGGCGCGGCGTATCGGCCGGGCGACATCGTCCGGTCGAGGCGCGGCGAAACGGTCGAAATCGACAATACCGACGCCGAAGGCCGGCTGGTGCTGGCCGATGCCATCACCAAGGCGGTCGAGGGTGAGCCCGAAGTGCTGATCGACTTCGCGACCTTGACCGGCGCCGCCAGGATCGCGCTCGGCCCCGACCTGCCGGCCCTGTTCGTCAATGACGATGCGCTGTTCGACGCGCTCAGCAAGGGCGCTGTCGCAACCCGCGACCCGGTGTGGCGGATGCCGCTGTGGGATCCCTATCAGGATATGCTCAAAAGCGATGTCGCGGATTTCGCCAATGCCTCCAATTCGCCGATGGCGGGGTGCATCACCGCTGCCCTGTTTCTCAAGCGCTTCGTGCCCGACGGCCTGCAATGGGCCCATTTCGACACCTTCGCCTGGCGCGAATCGGCCAAACCGGGCCGGCCCAAGGGCGGCGAGGCACTGGGCCTGCGGGCGGCATTCGCCGCAATCCGCCATCGCTTCGCCGACGAATAGGGGCGCAATCGTCCGAAAAGGCGGGTTTTTCGCTGCGCAACTGCAACATTTCCGAGGCTGGCCGGTTTACTTTGCAGCTACGCGACAGCTGATGGAGTAAACCGATATGAGCGAGTCATCGCTGGCTAGCTGGATGAAGGCCCTGATCGGTTATGTTCGTTCGGGCGAGCCGGATCTCACCAACCGCCAGATGGCCCTGCTGATGCTGGTTTACCTGACACCCGGACCGCATACCGTGCGCGGGCTCGCGCGCCTGCTCGGGGTATCCAAGCCGGTCGTGACTCGCGCCTTGAATACTTTGGGTGGCCTCGGCTATCTCCGCCGCGAACGCGACCAGGACGACCGCCGCAACGTCTTCGTCGTCCGAACCAGCAACGGGGCTGAATTCCTTGACGTCTTCAAACGACATCTCGCGGGCGGGAGCGCACCAGCCGCCAGCCGCCCGGTCCTCGCCCAGCCCGCCCCGGCCTTCGCCCACCAGCGCTGAGTCCTTCGCGCTGACCGGGACATCGAACCCGCCCGACCCATTGCATTATGCTTATCGCAAGGACCTTGCCGACGCGGCGCTGGCGGGCATTGTGATCGCATCCCATTATGCCGAGCCCGTCGAGCGCCATTTGGTGACCGCGGGAGCGCTTCGCGCCGGCCCTTCGATCGAGGCGGCAATCATCGGCCAGCTCGAGGCAGGGTCGCTATTCGCGCTGCTCGACGACACGCTTGGCTGGGCGTGGGGCTATGCCGGCAGCGACCGCCATGTCGGCTATGTCGAAAGCGCCGCGATCGG
>JARXKR010000027.1:7226-17723 GCA_030271565.1 Pseudomonadota bacterium | reverse complement strand
GCTTTCGCCCACAACGACCTCAACGTTGCGCGTCTACCAGTTCCGCCACGACCGCTAAATCATCGGGTGCCGCCAGAGTAAAATGGGGGCCGCCCGGGGGGGTAGGAGCGGGCCATTAGCAAAGCGGTGCGGGCGGGGCAAGCGGGTTAAGTCGGCTAATTTTCGGCCAGCCGATTGTGCCGGCGTGGGACAGCGCCGATTGCGTCATTGCGGCAAAGGTAAACGCGGTGTTCACCATCTCGGATGAGCAGCGCGATCCTCCTTTTTGCCGGTCAGGCGCTGGCTCTGGCAGCACCCGCGACCGCGCTGTCGCCGCCGCTGAGGGTGCGGGTTACGGCGCTGGCGACGGCAGAAATTCTCCGTGCGGAAACGACCCGCGACGATGGCGCGCAAGCGCTCATACGCCACCGGCGCACGGATGCCGATGGACGTGCCATCATTGATTTCGAGTAGGTTAGCTGCCCGGTTTCCAGCCGTATTCGGCTTTCACCGCCGCCTTGGGGACCGAGACCAGCGCCTCGTTGATCGAGACGCTCTCGCCGGGTGCGAGCACCCGTTTGGGCGAGTGCAGTTCGGCGCTGAACACGATCCTTCCGCGCGCGTCCTTGAGCACGGCAAGGATCGTCGGCACGCTGCGCGCAGATTGCGAGACGTTGGTCACCGTGCCGTTCGCCTCGAAGAACCAGGTCTGATCGGTTAGCGGCCGCTGGCCCTGCATCTTGGCGGGGAAATCGAGCGTCAGCCCGGGCTGCTCCTCGGCGAACAGCGGATGCGCAAACGGCACCCAGCTGGGCAGGCCGAACCACGCCGTGGCCGCGACCGCGCCAAGCGCCACAACCGCGAACAAAGCTGCGGCAAGCGTCCACATCCGTGCCGGGTTACGGCGCGGTCGGAACAGCGGCTCGTGCGCGAACCGTGAGTAATCATCCTCCGCCTCTGGCTCCTCGACCGAGAGCGGCGCGGCCCCGGGCGGCGGCGGCGGAATGTCGTCTTCGCCGTAAGTTACCGGTGTTTCCGGTTCGGGTTCGCTTTCAACCGCCGGCGTGTCATTCCACTGCGCGGGCTGCGGCTGGTCCCAATCGGCCGGGGCCGGTTCGGGCTCTTCGGGATCCGCGACCTCGGCTTCGGGAGCAGGTTCCGGCGGCTGCTGCCAACGGGTTTCGGATTCGGGCGGAGTTTCGGGGGGAACGACCGGGGCCTCGGCCGGCTCTTCAGTCACAACCGGCGCTGGCGGAGGCGGCGCGACTTCCGGTTCGGGTGGCGGCGCTACGGGAGTTACCGGCGGGGCCAGTTCGGGCCCGTCCTGAAACCAGCTGTGGCGGCACTTGGCGCAGCGGACCGTGCGGCCTTCAACGCCGATTGCGCTATCGGGCACGACATAGCGCGTGGCGCAGGCGGGGCAGGCAATAATCATGGTGCCCCGGCATTAAGCATCATCGCCGCGCCGTCCACAAGGCTCGGCGCTTCGCTCTGGCGTGGCTATCCCCTTTTTTCCACATGGATTGACGGCTATAGCGCGCCAGCGGGGCAATGGCCCTTGCGCCGCGCCCTCGATCCGGACCATTCCGACAAACGATGACCAGCACCGCGACCCGGGAAATTGTCCAGTTCGATAACGTCGGGCTGCGCTATGGCACCGACCGCGAGGTGCTGAGCGATGTATCGTTCACGCTGTTCCCGGGCAGTTTCTATTTCCTCACCGGGGCGAGCGGCGCGGGCAAGACATCGCTGCTCAAGCTGCTGTACCTCGCGCAGCGCCCCTCGCGCGGGATGATCCGCATGTTCGGGACCGACGCGATCACCCTGCCGCGCGAACGGCTTCCAGGCTTCCGCCGCCGCTTCGGCGTGGTGTTCCAGGATTTCCGCCTGGTCGCGCACCTTTCCGCGTTCGACAATGTGGCGCTGCCGCTCAGGGTCGCGGGCGTGGCTGAGCGCGATCTGGCCAAGCCAGTGGCCGACATGCTCGAATGGGTCGGGCTGACCGAGCGGATGCACGCCCAGCCGGCGCAGCTCTCGGGCGGCGAGCAGCAGCGTGTGGCGATTGCCCGCGCGGTGATCCACCGCCCCGAGATGCTGATCGCCGACGAACCCACCGGCAACGTCGATCCCGATATGGCGATCAAGCTGCTGCGGCTGTTCGAAGCGCTCAACCGGCTCGGCACGACGGTGGTAGTGGCGACCCACGATGTGCATTTGCTCAAGAAAGTCCCCGAATCGCTGATCATGCGGCTCGACAAAGGGCGCCTGTCCGATCCGACCGGCGCGCTGCGCTATCCGCCGCGCCTGCGTCCGCGCGCCTCCAGTGCCGAGCTGGAAGACTAGCGCCGTGGCCTTCTCGCTCACCCCCTGGCGGCGCGGCGCGCGCGATGCCGAGCTGCTCCCCGAAGGGCGGCTGTCGGGGCCGATGCCGTGGGTGATCGCGATCATGGTGGCGCTGACGGTGATCGCCGCCGCAGCCGGGCTGGCATTCAGTAACACCGCGCGCAACGCCTCGGATGATCTCGCCGGCGGGGTAACGGTGCAGATCGTCGATGCCAACCCGGCGCAGCGCGATGCCCAGGCGCAGGCGGTGGTGCAAGCACTCAGGGCCACGCCCGGGGTGATCGAGGCGACGCTGGTCCCGCAGGATCAGGTCGACAAGCTGATCGAACCGTGGCTCGGCGCTTCGGCGGGCGGCGACACCGGGATACCGGTCCCGGCGCTGGTCGATGCCCGGCTGCGCGACAGCGTGACCGGCGAGACGCTGGGCGGGCTGCGCCGCGCGCTCCACGGGGTTGCCCCGGCGGCGCGGGTCGATGCCCAGTCGAGCTGGCTGGGGCCGGTGTTCGGGGCAATCGACACGCTGCGCTGGCTGTCGCTCGCACTGGTCGGGCTGCTCGGTTTTGCCTTGGCTGCGGCGGTGTTGCTCGCGGTGCGCAATGCGCTGGGCAGCAATCGCGATACGATCGAGATCGTCCACCTTCTCGGCGGAACCGACGCGCAGATCGCCCGGATATTCCAGCGCGCGATCGGTTACGATGCCGGGGTCGGCGGAATTGTCGGGCTGGCGCTGGGGCTGGTGGTGGTATTGCTGCTGGGCCAGCAGTTCGCCGCGCTGGGAGCCGGGCTGGTCAGTTCGGGCGCGCTCGACTGGAGCGACTGGCTGCTGCTCGCGCTGATCCCGGTGATCGGGGTGGTGCTGGCGATGTTCACCGCGCGCCAGACAGTGGTGCGCGCGCTGCGCAAGATGCTGTAGGGGCGAGGAATGCTTCGCCGAATCCTTTCGCTGATCCTGCTCGCCTGGCTGCTGGGCTTTATCGCCTTTGCGCTGCTGCTCGCCCAGCCTGCAGGCCCGGTGAAAACCGATGCGGTGGTGGTGCTGACCGGCGGGGCCGGGCGGGTCGATCGCGGGATCGAAGCCTTGCGCCAGGGCTGGGCGCCGCAATTGCTCGTCTCCGGGGTCAGCCGCGAGGTCAAGCCGGGCGAATTCGCCGCACAGTTCAAGGTCAGCCCCGAGCAGATGGCCTGCTGCGTCTCACTCGGCTTTGCTGCGACCGATACCGAGAGCAACGCGCGCGAAACCGCGATCTGGATGCGCGAGCACAAGGTCACCCGGATCCGCTTGGTCACCAGCGACTGGCACATGCGCCGCGCGGTGTTCGAGCTGCGCCACGCAATGCCGCGCGGGGTCTCGATTGTCGAGGATGCGGTGCCGACCCATCCGACCATGCGCATCCTGTTCACCGAATACCACAAGCTGATCGCTCGCTGGATCGTCCAACTGGTGACCGGCTGACATGACGCGACGCGATGGTGCCACAATCGGCGAAGTGGTGCGCAGCTTGCTGTTTTACGCGGTGTTCTACAGCGGCAGTGTGTTTATCGTGCTCGCCTGCGTGTTCACGCTGCTGGTCAGTTCGCGCGAGACCTTTCGCCGCACGGTCGACAGCTGGTCGCTGTTTCACCGCTGGTGCATGCGTAATGTGCTGCGCATCACCATCGCGGTCGAAGGCGAAATGCCGAGCGGACCGGTATTCGTGGCGATGAAGCACGAAAGCTTTTTCGAAGCGATCGATCTGCCGCAGGTGCTCGATTATCCGGGGGTCTTCGCCAAGGCCGAGCTGATGAGCATCCCTGGCTGGGGCCTCGCGGGTGACCGCTATGGGCTGGTCACGGTCGAGCGAGAACAGGGCGCAAAGACATTGCGCCACATGATGACCGCAGCCAAACAGATCAGCGGGCAGGGTCGGCCCTTGGCGATCTTTCCCGAAGGATCGCGCGTGCCGCACGGCACCAGGCCTGATCTGAAGTCGGGCTTTGCCGGCGTCTACAAGCTGCTCGGCCTGCAAGTGGTGCCGATCGCGGTCAATTCCGGGCCGCTCTATCACCGGTTGTGGAAGCGCGCCGGGGTGATCACCTACCGCATCGCGCCACCGATTCCTCCCGGATTGCCCCGGCCCGAAGCAGAAGCGCTGGTCCTCGCGGCGATAAACGTGTTGAACACCCCATGACCGAAATCAAACGCCGCGATCCGCTCGAAGTGCTCGGCCCCGGGCTGGTAACCGGCGCGGCGGATGACGATCCCTCGGGCATCGGCACTTACAGCCAGGTCGGCGCGCAGTTCGGCTATGGCATGGCCTGGACGATGTTCTTCGGCTTCCCGCTGCTCGCCTCGATCCAGGCAATTTGCGCGCGGATCGGGGCGACCACGGGCAAGGGGATCGCCCAGAATCTGCGCCAGCATTATCCGCCTTCGCTGCTGCGCGCAGTGGTGATCCTGCTGCTGATCGCCAACGTCATCAACCTTGGCGCCGATCTCGGCGCGATGGGCGCAGTGCTGGCGCTGATTATCCCCGGGCCGGTCTTGTTCTTCACCGCTGCTTTCGGCATGGCCAGCGTCGCGCTTGAAGTGGGCCTTAGCTACGCGCGCTATGCCTCGATCCTGAAATGGACCACGCTTTCGCTGTTTTCCTATGTAGCGGTGGTATTCGTCTCGCATGTTTCGTGGGGTGAGGCGATCCGGGGCACGTTGATCCCCAGCTTTACCTTCGACAAGGACCACGCGATGGCGCTGGTCGCAATCTTCGGGACGACGATCAGCCCCTACCTGTTCTTCTGGCAGGCCGGGCAGGAGGTCGAGGAACAGCACCGCCGCCACGTCAAGCCGCTCCACGTCTCGCCACGCCGCGCCGGGGCGGAACTGGCGCGGATCCGCACCGACACACTGGTCGGGATGGGCTTCTCGCACATCACCGCGCTGTTCATCATCATCGCCACCGCCGCCACGCTGCACGCCCACGGGATTACCCAGGTGACCAGCGCAGCCCAGGCCGCAGAGGCGTTGCGCCCGATTGCCGGACAGTTCGCGTTCGCGCTGTTCGCGATCGGGGTGATCGGCACCGGACTGCTCGCGGTGCCGGTGCTGGCAGGAAGCGCGGCCTATGCGGTAAGCGAGACGTTCGACTGGACTGAGGGGCTCGACCGCAAGCCGCGCGAGGCCAAGGCGTTTTACGGGGTGATTGCGGTGGCGACGCTGGGCGGGGTCGCGCTCAATTTCATCGGGATCGACCCGATGTCGGCATTGTACTGGGCGGCAGTGGTCAATGGACTGCTTGCCCCGCCACTGATGGTCGTGACCATGCTGATCGCCCGGAACCCGGCGGTGATGGGCGATCTGGTGATGGGGCCATGGCTGGAATTCGGCGGCTGGCTGGCAACTGCGGTGATGTGGGTGGTCGCGGGCATATTCCTGTTCAGCTAGCTGCGCGTCACCCGGACCTGCTGATTGACCAGTTGCGCGATCCCAAAGCTGGACAGGAACGAGCTGTCGGCGGCATCACGGCCCACGCCGATGCGGGCGATTTCGTCCGGCCGGGCCATCCCGGTCGCATCGACCAGATGCCAGGCTCCGGCCAGGTAAACCTCAGCGACGGCGTGGAAATCTGGCGGGTCGACATCAGGGGCATAGACGCTGGCGTAGCGCGCCGGAATCGCCGCAGCGCGGGCCATGCTGACCAGCACGTGGGCGTAATCGCGGCACACGCCTTGCCGGGTGAGGAAGCTGTCCGCCGCCGAGGTCGAGGCGTTGCTCGCGCCGGGGGTGTAAGTGAAATGCTCGGCAATCCAGTCGCGCATCGCCGCCACACAGGTCCCGCCGCGCAGCTCGCCGAATTCGGTCTGGACGAAGGCGCCGAACAGATCCGAGGGGCAGAACCGCGAGGGCATCAGGTAGTCGATCACCTCGCCAGGCAGGCGGTGCGGCTCGGTCGCCGGGAGCGCCGCAAGATCGGCGACCGGGCGGTTGATCTCGACTGTCGCGTGGTAATCGATCCGCAACTCGCCGGGACCGACCCGCAGCCAGATGCGCTCGCCGATCTCGTCGTGACCGGGCATCCGCGCAAAATGCTCGACCGGGCTGATCCCGAGGCCGTGGTCGATTACCCGTTGGTGGGGAACCAGCGCAGCCTCGATCTGGAGCAGCAGGTCGGTCGGCTCGGTGTAATCGTAAGCGAGCCAGGTTTCGATGTGGAGAGCCATGCCTCCATCAACCCGTGAACGCGCGGGAAGTTGCCGTCATGATCATGAATTGCCGTGATCGCTGCGCCCGAAGTCGGGGCGGGTATCGTCCTGGCCGAGCTCGATGATCGAACGGCGGATCTCGCGGGTGCGGGCGAAATGCTCGAACAGTTGCTCGCCATCACCCACCCGGATTGCGCGCTGCAGTGCGGTCAGATCCTCGGTAAAACGCTGGAGCATTTCGAGCACCGCGTCCTTGTTGGTCAGGAACACGTCGCGCCACATGGTCGGGTCGGAAGCGGCGATGCGGGTAAAATCGCGGAAACCGCCAGCCGAATATTTGATGACTTCGCTTTCGGTCACGCCCTCAAGGTCGGAGGCGGTCCCGACGATGGTGTAAGCGATCAAGTGCGGCAGGTGGCTGGTGATCGCCAGCACCATATCGTGGTGCGATGCGGTCATGACCTCGACCCGCGCGCCGAGCGCTTCCCAGAACTGCGATAGCGCGGCGACATTGGCTGGGTCGGCACCTTCGGGCGGGGTGATGATGCACCAGCGCTGCTGGAACAGGCTGGCAAAGCCGGCGTCCGGCCCGGAGCGCTCGGTTCCGGCGACCGGGTGCGCCGGAATCACCGCGACGCCGGGCAGTGCGGCTTCGAGCGCAGCGGCAACGCTTTGCTTGCTTGAGCCAACATCGCTGACCACCGCGCCGGAGGGCAGCGCCGCAGCAAATTCGGCGGCAGCTTCGCCCATCGCGCCGACTGGCACGCAGATCACCACCAGATCGGCCTCGCACACTGCGTCGGCGGCGGTTTCGCAGACTTTGTCGACAAGCTGACGATCGCCAGCACGGGCGCGGGTGGCAGGATCGGCATCGTAGCCTGTGGTGCTGGCGCTTGGCAGGTGCTCGCGCACGGCCAACCCGATCGACCCACCGAGCAGCCCGAGCCCGATCACCGCGATACGCTGGAACGTCACTTCGCCGCCTCCGCTGCGCCGCGCAGGATCGCGGCGATGGCGTCCATCTGCTCGGCGGTGCCGATGGTGATGCGCAAGGTATGGCCAAGGCCTTGCCCGGGGAGCCAGCGGGTCATGTAGCCGGCTGAGGTCAGGGCTTGGTAAGCTGCTTCACCGGACAGCGCGCCTTCAAACACCACCAGCACGAAATTGGCCTCGCTCGGCACCATCCGCAGGCCGTGATTGCCCAGCGCGGTGATGGCCTGAGCAAAGCGCGCGCGAACTTCCGCGTTGTGGCGGCGTGATTGCTCGACGAACGCTTGGTCGCCCAGCGCGGCCAGCGCAATGGCTTGCGCAGTATTGGACACATTGAAGGCCCCGCGCAGCCGGCTGAGCACTTCGATCACCGCAATTGACCCGGTCCCCCAGCCGACCCGCTCACCTGCGAGGCCGTACGCCTTGGAGAATGTCCGCGTGACCAGCACGTTGGGTTGCGTTGCCGCCAGTTCGAGCGAACCGTCGTCATCTTCGGGTGCGACATATTCGGCGTAGGCCTGGTCCAGCACTAACAGCACGTCCTGGGGCAAGCCCGCGTGCAATCGCGCCACTTCGCTGCGCGGCAGATAAGTGCCCGTCGGGTTGTTTGGATTGGCGAGCAATAGCACTCGCGTGCGTTTGGTAACTGCCGCCAGCAGCGCATCGACGTCGCTGCCGTAATCTTTGGCCGGAGCCTCAACCGGTTCCGCGCCACAGCGCCGCGCGACGATATCGTAAAGCGAGAAGCTGTATTGCGAGAACAGCACCTCGTCGCCCGGCCCGGCATAGCCGCTCGCCGCAAGATAGAGTAGCTCGCCCGATCCTGCGCCCATGATGATCTGCGCCGGCGCAATCCCGTAAAATGTACCCAAAGCCGCTCTTAACGCGGTGCTGTCGCCATCGGGATAGCGCGAAGGGTGTTCGGCTTTGGCGATTGCGGCCATTGCCAGCGGGCTGCATCCGAGCGGATTTTCGTTGGCCGAAAGCTTGGCCACCACGCGGCCGTCGTCCCCCGCAGCCTTGCCCGGGACATAGGCGTGGATGCCGGAGATCCAAGGCTTGGGTGTGGGCACGTCGTTCATGGCGCGAGCCACTTAGCAGGCTTGGCGGCAATTGACAGAGGGGAGCGGCTCGCTCAAGCGATTGGCCGATGCCGAATGCCGCTCCTCAACCGGTCAACGATACGCTGGTGCTGCCCGCGCCGCTGCCGCTCGATGGCGGGCAGGTGCTGGATAATGTGAGCGTGGCGTATGAGACCTGCGGCACGCTTAACCCGGATAGATCGAACGCCGTCCTGCTGTTCCACGCGCTGACAATGGACCAGCACGTGGTCGGCACGCACCCCAAAACCGGCAAGCCCGGCTGGTGGGCCAAGTCGGTCGGGCCGGGCAAGGTGATCGACACCGACCGCTATTTCGTGATCTGCGCCAATGTGCTGGGCGGGTGCATGGGTTCGACCGGTCCCGCCAGCCTCGCTCCCGATGCCAAGCCGTACGGCATGCGCTTCCCGGTGATCACCATCCGCGACATGGTCCGGGCGCAGGTTGCGCTGCTCGATGCGCTGGGGATCGGGCAGCTCCATGCGGTGATCGGCGGCTCGATGGGCGGGATGCAGGCGCTGAGCTTTGCCGCCAACTGGCCGACACGGACCCGCGCCGCCTTGGTCATCGCCAGCACCGCGCGGCATTCAGCACAGAACATCGCCTTTCACGAGGTCGGACGCCAAGCGATCATGGCCGATCCCAAGTGGAAGGGCGGCGATTACGGCAGCGGGAAAGGGCCGGAGAACGGCTTGGCGGTGGCGCGGATGGCGGCACACATCACTTACCTGTCCGAAGAGGGCATGCACGAAAAGTTCGGGCGCAAACTGCAGGACCGCGCGGAGAAGACCTTCGGGTTCGACGCCGACTTCCAGGTCGAAAGCTATCTGCGCCACCAGGGCCTCAGCTTCACCGATCGGTTCGATGCCAACAGCTACCTTTATATCACCCGGGCAATGGACTATTTCGATTTGGCTGAAGAACACGGCGGCAAGCTGGCCTCGGCCTTTGCGGCGAGCAAGGTGCGGTTCTGCCTGATCAGCTTCGATACCGATTGGCTCTACCCGACCAGCGAGAGCCGCGGCATCGCCCATGCGCTGAACGCGGCGGGCGCGCCGGTCAGCTTCGTCGAACTGTCCGCGCCGTTCGGGCATGACAGCTTCCTGCTCGATGTCCCCGCGCAGGACCGCGTGATCGCGGGGTTCCTGGGATGAACGGCGCACTTCGCCCCGATCTAGCGCTGATCGCGGCGCATGTTCAGCCCGGCGTGCGGGTCCTCGATGTCGGCTGCGGCGACGGGGCGTTGATGGCGGTGCTGCGCGATACGCGGCAAGTCGATGCGCGCGGGCTCGAGCTTGATCAGCACAATGTCGCCGAATGCGTCGCGCGCGGGCTGTCGGTGATTCAGGGCGATGCCGACGTGGACCTGACCTATTATCCCGATGCAAGCTTCGACTATGCAATCCTCAGCCAGACCTTGCAGACCACCAAGCGCCCGGATCTGGTGCTGGGCGAACTGCTCCGCGTGGGCCGCAAGGCCTTCGTCAGCTTTCCCAACTTCGCGCACTGGCGGGTGCGCGCCAGCCTGCTGTGGGGCGGGCGGATGCCGGTCACCCGGCTGCTGCCGGTGGCGTGGTATGAAACGCCGAATATCCACCATGTGACAGTGCGAGATTTTCGGGCACTAGTGGCAGACAACGGTTATCGCCTCGAAGGCGAATGGTTCCTCTCGGGCGACCGCACAATCAGTCCGGCTGCGGCGGCATGGCGTGCCGAACACGCGGTGTTTCTGCTGTCACGGTAAAAGATCCTCTCCATTTTCACGTAGTGCAAATGGGGAGGTGGCAGGCGCGAAGCGACTGACGGAGGGGTATCTGGGCCAGCGTTGATACCCCTCCGTCAGCCCTTGCAGGGCTGCCACCTCCCCATTTGGCTTCGCAAAATGGAGAGGACCTAAGTTGAGGCATCG
>JARXKR010000027.1:0-7126 GCA_030271565.1 Pseudomonadota bacterium | reverse complement strand
CTGCCACCTCCCCATTTGGCTTCGCAAAATGGAGAGGACCTAAGTTGAGGCATCGTTGACCAGCAGCACGCTGTCGTCGCGGGCGAGGGCCCACAGGCTCAGTCCGGCCGCTGCCGCACGTTCGACCGCCAGCGAAGTCGGCAGGGAAATGCAGACCAGCGTCGTCGCGCCGCCACGCACCGCCTTTTCGACAATCTCATAGCTGCACCTTGCGGTCGAAAGTATGAAGCCCGAGCCGAGATTTTGCCCCGAGCGCGCCGAGGCTCCGATCAGCTTGTCCATCGCATTATGACGTCCGACGTCCTCACGCAGGCAGCTGATCGTCCCGTCGGCGGCGGCATGGGCGGCGGCATGTGCCGCACCGGTGGCATTGCCCATCACCTGCATCGGACGCAGCGCGGTGAGCGCGGCAAAGATTGCGCCCGGCTCCAGTGCCACGTGGCGCGCGACCTTCGGCAGCGGCTTGGCCACCGCCGCCAGGTTCTCGATCCCGCACAGACCGCAGCTCGACTCCGCGACGCGGGCGCGGACCCGTTCGGTCAGTTGCGAGATTCCCAGGCCCGTCAGCGCAGCCCGCACGATCCAGCCGGCTTCGACCTCGGCAATGGCAATGTCGGATATATCAGTGGCGCTCGCGGCCAGCCCTTCGCTCAAGGCGAAGCCGGTGCAGAAGTCTTCGAGGTCATCCGGGGTGGCCATCATCACCGCATAGGCAAGACCGTTGAATTCGAACGCCACCGGCGCCTCAGGCACCCACGCGCGCGTTACCGCGCGATGGGTGCCGTCAGAACTTACTTTGGTCGCCTTGTTCACATCCGCTTGAGCGCGCAGAGTTTGTTGCCATCGGGATCGCGCAGGTAGGCGAGGTAGAGCGCGCCCATGCCGCCTTCGCGCACGCCCGGCGGATCTTCGATCGCGGTACCGCCATTGGCGATGCCGGCGTCGTGCCAGGCATTGGCTTGCTCTGGATTGTCCATCGCAAAGCCAATAGTGCAGCCGTTGCCCGCTGTCGCCGGCTGACCGTCGATCGGCGGAGTGACCAGGAAAATCCCGTCGTTGTGCATGTAGATCAGGCGGCCCTTGTCGTCCTGCATGGCTTCCTTGCCGCCGATTGCCTGAAACACGGCATCGTAAAACTTCTTCGATTTGGCGACGTCATTCGTGCCGACCATATTGTGACTATACACCGGGGTCTCTCCCATTTTGAGTTTTGATACGCCACTTGTAGGCTAGTGGCTGGCGCGGTCAATCGTCGCACGCCGACAGTTGCGGTTCATCGGGGCTGCGCTAGAACCGCGCGATGATTAAACCCGTTGCAATCCTCCTCGCCGCCTTGCTCGGCGCAGTTCCATTTCTGGCCAATGCCGCGCCCAAACTGCCCGACCTCGATGCCCAGGTGCACTGCGCACTGGTGTTCGGGCAGGTGACCCGCAACCAGAGCCAGAAGCTGCCCGGGGCCGACCGCTTCCCGGCGATGGCCGGTCCAGCGCGCGAATTCTTTGTCCGCACCGGCGCGCGCACGCTCGATGAAAAGGCCGCCACGATCGAGACGATCGAGGCCTATTACCTGACGCGGCTGACGGCGTTGCAGGACAGCCTCGCGAAAGCTCCCGATCCGGCGGCCGCGCTCGACCGCGAATTTGCGCAATGCTTGCCGCAATTCCAGTCGGTTGCGCCTGAGATGGTGCCAGCCGCACGCTGATTGATGCTGGCAAGCGCGCGCCGCCTCGCCTAAGCGCTAGGCCATGAAAGACCAGCGCCAAGCGATCGTCGACATCGGCTCGAACTCGATCCGGCTGGTGGTGTTCGGCGGGCCGCTGCGCGCGCCGTCGCTGTTGTTCAACGAGAAGCTGATGGCTGGCCTCGGGCGCGGGGTGGTCGCACAGGGCCGGCTCGATCCCGAGAGTGTCGAAAGTGCGCTAGCCGGCCTCGCGCGGTTTGCCGCGCTGCTCAAGCTCATGAAACCGGGGCGCGTGCGCGTCGTCGCCACCGCTGCAGTGCGCGAGGCCAGCGACGGCCCGCAGTTCCTCAAGGCCGTGCGCGCACTGGGCCTGCCCGCTGAATTGCTCAGCGGCGATCAAGAGGCCGAGGCTGCGGGACTCGGGGTGATCTCGGCGCATCCACAAGCGCGCGGGCTGGTCGCCGACATGGGCGGGGGCAGCCTTGAACTGGTCCGGGTGGCCGATGGCGCGGTTCACGAAAAGGTCTCGCTGCTGTTCGGCGCGATGCGCGTGGCGGCAATCCGCGCGGGCGGGCAAGGACAATTGCGCAAGGCCCTGCAGAAGGCGACCGAGCCGCATGGCTGGCTTAATGACCTGGCGGGCCAGCCGCTCTATCTCGTCGGTGGGGCGTGGCGCGCGCTGGCGCGGGTTCACATGGCCCGCAGCCAGTTCCCGCTGCCGGTGCTGGGCGATTACAGCTTCTCCGCCGAAGATGCGCGCGAGCTCAAGCCGGTTGTCCGCGCGATGGGCAGCGCCGAACTGGCGGCGGTGCGCGGGGTCAAAGCGGGGCGGGCGCTGCAGCTCGACGATGCTGCCGCCTTGCTCGCCGCGCTGGTCGCGGTAACCAATCCATCCGAAGTCATTATCTCGGCGCACGGCCTGCGCGAAGGGCTGCTGTTCGAGGCGCTCGATCCGGCTCTGCGCCAGCTCGATCCGCTGATCGAGGGAATCCGTCACGCGCTCACCGGGCAGCAGGCGGTCGAGGGCCATGCCGAGGCGCTGCTGGGGTGGAGCGATGCCGCCTTCGCGGGCGATCCCCCGGCAGAACGCCGCTTGCGCCATGCGGCCTGCCTGATCGCCGGGACTTCGTGGGCCTCCGATCCCGATTTCCGCGCAGTGGCGGGAGAAGACATTGCGCTCCACGGCAATTGGATCGGGGTCAACGCCGCCGACCGCGCGGTGATGGCGATGGCGCTCCATGTCGGGCTGGGCGGATCTCCGGACTCACCGCCCGGCATTCTCGCCAAACTCGCCCCCGCAGACCGGCTCGAGCGCGCCAAGGGCTGGGGTTATGCCTTGCGTCTCGCCCAGCGGCTCAGCGGCGGGGCCCCGGCAGCGTTGCGCCAGGTGCCGCTGCAGGTTGCGGTTGATGGCGCGCTGGTGCTTGCCCCGCCCAAGGCCATCGCCGCGCTGATCGATAGCGCGCTCGAGCGGCGGCTGGCGCGGCTCGGCACGGCACTCGGCCGGCCGACCCGGATTAAGCGCTAAGGTTTTCCACCTGTAAAGCTGGTCCGGCCTGCCACTCGTGCCTTGAAGCTGGAGTCTCCTCGGGGCATGGCACTCATCATGTGGCAGCTTTACCAATTCCCCCTGTGCCCGTTCAGCCGCAAGGTTCGCCTGCTGCTCAGCGAGAAGGGCGTGCCTTACGAATTGTGGCGTGAGAACCCGTGGGAGGGGCGCGACGAGTTCTACGCGCTCAACCCGGCGGGACGGACCCCGGTGCTGCACGATCCCGCCAAGGGCCTGACGCTGGTCGATAGCCGGGCGATCTGCGAATATTTCGAAGAGACGGTCGACAAGTTGCCGATGATCAACGGCACCGCTGCTGGCCGCGCCGAAATCCGGCGCCTGGTCGCCTTGTTCGACGAGAATTTCTTCGGCGATGTCACCGCACCCTTGCTCCACGAGCGGATGAAGAAGCGGCTGGTCTATCGTCAATCGCCGGATTCGAAAGTGTTGCGTGAGGCGATGAAGCTGGCGCACGAGCACCTCTACTACATCGACCACTTGATCGATCACCGCCCGTGGCTGGCCGGCGCGACGATGACCCTCGCCGATCTGGCCGCCGCCGCACAGATCTCGGTCGCCGATTACCTCGGCGGGCTCGACTGGACCGGGCATGAGCAGTCGGCGGGCTGGTACGCCGTATTCAAGAGCCGCCCGAGCTTCCGGCCCTTGCTGGCCGAGCGGATGGAAGTGATCCAGCCGCCGAGCCACTATGCGGATGTGAACGCGTAAATCTAACCAAGTCCCGCCTACCCTGAGCTTGTCGAAGGGCTGCTTTTCTTTGTCCGGTTGCACACTGCGGCACGAAGAAAAGGGCAGTGCTTCGACAAGCTCAGCATGAGCGGGGTTAGGTTATCGAGTGATAGCGTCAGGCCTTAGCCCGGTCGGCAAAGCGGCCGTGCTTGCGATACCGCACCAGCCACTTGTCGAGGAACAGCCCCATCGCCCGCGGCGTCACGCCCAGCGCGGCGCATCCCGGCAGCGCGCCCGAAGCCACATTCCCCGCCTTGAGCAGCAGCCATTGCTGGCGGGTGAGCGGCGCGAACGGCAGCCACCCGGTCAGCCTCGCAAAAGCTGCCGAAGCCATATCGGGCAGTTCCGCAAACACCGGCGCGCGCCCGGCAGCCTTGGCAATCCGGCGGTTAAGCTCGCCCATCGTCACCACCTCGGGCCCGCCCAGCTCGAAGGTCTTGCCGCCGTGCGCTGCGGGGCCTTCCAGCGCGGCGCAGATCGCCAGCGCCAGATCGTCGACCAGCAGCGGCTGGAGCTGCGCGCTCGGCCCGAACACCGGCAGCACCGGCAGCATGGCGCTCAGCCCGGCAAACATGTTCACAAACTGGTCGTCCTGCCCGAACAGCACCGATGGCCGCAGCACCGTCGCGCCCGGGAACGCCGCGAGCACCGCCGCCTCACCCGCCGCCTTGGCCCGGGCATAAGCAGTCGACCCTTCCGGATCGGCACCGATGGCCGAGACGTGGACGAACGCCCGCGCCCCCGCCGCCTTCGCCGCCGCCGCCAGCGTTCCCGCGCCGCGCCCCATCACCGCGTCGAGATCGCCCACAAAAGCTCCGGCCAGATTGACCACCGCGTCGGCGCGATCGAGCACTTGCAGCAAGCTTTCGATCCGGGTCAGATCGGCGCGCAGCAATTGCACCTGGCCCAGATTGCCCAGCGGCTTGAGCGCCGCCGCCCGTTCCGGGTTGCGGCTCACCACCCGCAGCCGCGCGCCCCGGCTGAGCAATTCCTGCGCCAGATGCCGCCCGACAAACCCGCTGCCGCCCACGACCACCACCAGCTTGTCTGCCAAATCCTGCGCCATTTTCATCCCGTCAGCTGCATTTCGCGTCGCCTCGGCCTTGGCACAAGTCACCCGGGCGCTGCAACGCTCGAATGCCCGGTTGACAAGCCACCGCCCCCCCAGCTAGTGGCCCGCTCCTACCCCGGCCCGCCGCAATCGAGCAGCGTGCCACCCGTGCCCAGATGGCGGAATTGGTAGACGCACCAGCTTCAGGTGCTGGCGCTCGCAAGGGCGTGGAGGTTCGAGTCCTCTTCTGGGCACCATTTTCCTGTCGTTGCGCGCAACTGGCCCTGCGGGGCGCGGTCTGCTTTGGGCCTAAGTTTACACCAGGTTGACACCAAAACGATCGCGGCGGGGCGGGGCGGGGGCGCTTTTGGCGCTGGCCCGCGGTGGGCGACACCTGGGTGACAAAGGCGACAGTGTGCCGCCCGGTCACGGCACTGCGAGGGGAGCGAAAATGCGGGGTTATCTGGGTCATTTCAGGATCAAGGTGACACTTCGTTGTTGCGGAAAGCCGGCGGCTGGAGGGGCTGCGCGGGGATTTGGTGGTTCAAGCAGCGAGCGAACCTTGGCACATTGTGGCGATGTAGGAAAATCGCTCGAAAGCCCGGCCTTATGCCGCTCTCGACAACCGCTCGATCTCGGCGGCAAATTCGAAGCACAGCTGATCGCGCTCCTCGTCGGGGAGCCATTTGGACATGTTGGGAAACACCGTCTGCCACATCCGGCGCTCCTTGTCCGGCCAAGGCGTGGCGGGCGCGGCGCGTGCAGTGTCGAGCACGGCGAGCAGACGACCGCGGATCTTGGGAATATCGGGGACGAAGAGCTGCGGCTTCGGGTGAGGAATGCGATCCTCCCCATCGCCGAACAGGCTGATTTGTCCGTTGCCGAACAGGTCAGTCATCGCCTTCATCCACCTCGCCGGGTTCGGGCGCCGGAAAACCCAGCGCTGCGCGGGTGACAGTTTCCACCAGAGTGGCCGCCAAGACAAGATCGGCCTTGGCGAACCAATGGATAAGTTCGTGGATACGCGCGGCAACATCGCGCAATTCGGTCTTGAGCGCATCGGTGAAAGGCAGGCCTTTGCGGCCATCGATCCAGCGGGGCAGGACACGATATCCGCTGACCGAGAACGACCACACTGCTTCGGGCAGCCCGGTGAAGGCCGCTACAGCTTGACCATCGGCTTTCCACAACGACAGTTCGCCATCACGGTAGGATACATCGGCGATCACTGCGCCGTCATCGGTATCGGCGGCTTGCTTGCAGAATGCCTTCTGGCGGAAGACGGCAGCGGGATCGCGCTGAAAAGCTTCCAGCCCGCGAATTTCCCGGCCAACTTCCGCCGCCCGGGCGAACACTGCGGGATCGGCGGGGAAGGGGATGTGCGGGAAGGTGTCTTCCAAATCTTCGGCAAACTTGTGGGTATAGCTTTGCGCGGAGAGCAGGCAGAGGATGGCATCGAAAATGTCCTCGGGCGTCTGCGCACCGCCATAGGCTTCGGCCAGTGCATCGACGAGGATGGGGTTGAGGTTGTGCGCGTCAGGTCCGACGCGGCGGTCGTAGAGCGGGAAGGCGTAACCGCCGTAGCTACCGCGAAATGCGTGACGATCGGGATATCCCGAATGCGCCCATGCAGCTGGACCAACTCCGATGTTGCTGGGCAAACTGAACAAACAGATGTTTGACGCACCCCAAGCCAAGCTGAGCTGCGTTCGTAGGCGATCATTCCATTTGGGGTGAGGATAGTGCCGTTGCAAATCCAGAGGACGGTAACCGGCAGTGCGCAAAATCGTGGCATCAAGCCCAACAGCTTTTGCCTCACTTGCGGGATTCATCCCGGTCGAATTAAATTGCTCGGTAGCAGCGACCCCATCAAGCACTAGGAACTCATTGATTTGTCGGATCAGTGCATGGTCGTTCGGCGCGTATACAATGTGGTCGCGTTTAGACTCCAACCCAGACGACGCGAATTGAAAGCACGAGCGTAGGCTCAGCCACTCGCCATTCTCGAATGGTAGAGGACGCCAATCGTCAAGCAAGCTTCGATCAATCGGCACGCCGTTGGGCAACTGACCATCGCCCGATCCACCAACAAGCC
>JARXKR010000222.1:2129-3259 GCA_030271565.1 Pseudomonadota bacterium | reverse complement strand
TCGGGGTAGGCCACCGTGGCGCCCGAGGCATCGACCGAAGTCCACACCGTTCGCGCGATATTCTCAAGGTTGACCTGATGGCAGATCCCGGTGCCGGGGGGGACCGCGTAGAAATTGTTGAGGCTCTTCGATCCCCATTTGAGGAAATCGTAGCGCTCCATGTTGCGGTGATATTCGATCTCGACGTTCTGTTCGAACGCCTTGGGGTGGCCGAATTCATCGACCATCACCGAGTGATCGATCACCAGATTGACCGGGACCAGCGGATTGATCTTGGAGGTATCGCCGCCGAGCTTGGCGATCGCATCGCGCATCGCGGCCAAATCGACCACGCAGGGTACCCCGGTGAAATCCTGCAGCAGCACGCGGGCCGGGCGGTACTGGATTTCATTGGTCGAAACCGACGGGTCCTGCTGCCAGTCGACCAGCGCCTGAATATCGGAGGTGGCAACGGTGAAGCCGCCGTCTTCGAACCGCAGCAGGTTTTCGAGCAGGACTTTCATGCTCATCGGCAGGCGCGAGATGTCGCCGTATTTGGCCGCCGCCTTGTTCAGCGAATAATAGGCGTAATCCTTGCCCCCGACGCTGAGCGTCGAGCGGGTGCCGAGCGAGTCCTGTCCGACCTGGGTCATGCAGTATATTCTCCTGAATGTGCGCCCGTGCTGCTCGCGCCCTAATCGCGGGTGCAGCAGGACTGTCGGCGCCGCCGATGCGCGGGAATCCGTGCGCCGTCAAGGGGAAGAAGGGGCGATAACGGAGATGTGGCGCGCGTGCTTCGACAGGCTCAGCACGAGCGGGATTTGGAAAAAGCCACCAAACAACATCCGCTCATGCTGAGCCTGTCGAAGCACACGCGATGAGCTTGCCCAAAACTACAACGCCACCTGCTCGATATGGGCTTTTTGCCCGGAGCGTGTGGCGATCCAGCAGCCGATCACGATCAAGCCAGCGCCGGCCACCGTCGGCAGGGTCAACGCCTCGTGGAACATGAACCAGCCGATGATCGCCGCCCAGATGAACGCGCTGTATTCGAGCGGGAGCAGCACCTGCGTTTCCTCGCGGCCATAGCCCCACGAGATCAGCATCAGCGATACTGTCGCGAGCAGCGCCGCGCCGCCCAGCGTCAGCGC
>JARXKR010000222.1:0-2029 GCA_030271565.1 Pseudomonadota bacterium | reverse complement strand
GCGGCGATCACTTCCCCTGCCACACCCCCGGCCGCTTCTCAATGAAAGCAGCCATGCCCTCTGCCTTGTCCTCGGTCGCGGTCAGCACCTGGAAGATCCGGCGTTCCATCAGCAGTCCTTGGTCGAGCGTGGTCTCGAACGCGGCGTTGACCATTTCCTTGTTAGCGATCGCGGCCAAGGGCGGCATCGCGGCGATCTCGGTGGCGGTCTTGAGCGCTTCCTCGATCAGCGAGGCGAGCGGGACCACGCGCGCGACGAGGCCCGAACGCTCGGCTTCTTCGGCACCCATCATCCGCCCGGTGAGGCACATTTCCATCGCCTTGGCTTTGCCCACCGCGCGGGTCAGCCGCTGCGATCCGCCCATCCCGGGGCCGACGCCAAGCTTGATCTCGGGCTGGCCGAACCGGGCGCTGTCTGCCGCGATGATGAAGTCCGCCATCATGGCGAGCTCGCACCCGCCGCCCAAAGCAAAGCCGTTCACAGCGGCGATCCATGGCTTGCGGACGGCCTTGACCACGTGGCTGGTCCAGCGGCTGAAGAAATCCTCGGCGAAGAAATCGGCGGCCGGCTTGTCGCCCATCTCCTTGATGTCGGCACCCGCAGCAAAGGCTTTCTCGCCTGCGCCGGTCAGCACCGCGCAGCGTTGACTCGGATCGGCTTCATAGGCGGCGAAGGCCTGAATCAAGTCTTCGAGCACGGTGCTGTTGAGCGCGTTGAGCGACGAGGGCCGGTTGAGGGTGATCAAGGTAACTGCACCGCGGGTTTCGGTGAGGATCGTTTCGTAGGTCATAGGGGCTTCCATTCTTCATCCGCCGTTAGCGGAGCGAAAATGCTGTCGATCAGTTCGTTGCTCACACCTTCAGGGGTGGCGGGGTCCCATTTGGGCGCGCCATCCTTGTCGACGATCACCGCGCGGACACCTTCGGCGAAATCGGGGCGGGTGAGAACGCGGCTGGCGATGCGGTATTCCATGACCATGTTGTCGGCAAAGTCGGTGAGCGCCGCGCTGTCATGCAACTGGCGCAGCGCGACCTTGCAGGTCTGCGGGCTCTTGGTACGCAAGGTCGCGAGTTCCTTGGCCGCCCACTCGCTGGCATCGGCTGCGAGGCTGGCGATGATCTCCTCAAACCGGTCCGAGGCAAAATGCTTCGCGATCAGCGCGGCATTGGCCTCGATCCGCGCGGGCGGCGGGGTTACCGCCAGCGCCGCCAGAACCCCGCCCGGCTCGTGCCCGGCAGCGATCCGCGCCTTGGCTTCGCTCAGCGCATCGTGCGGCAAGTAATGCGTGGCAAGCTCGGCCCACTTGCACTCGGCCCCGTCGAGCCGGGCGCCGGTCAGCGCCAGAAACTGCCCGATCCGGCCGGGCAACCGCGACAGGTACCAGCCGCCGCCGACGTCGGGAAACAGCCCGATCCCGGTTTCGGGCATGGCCAGCCGCGTGTTCTCGGTCGCCACGCAAAAGCGCGCGGGCTGCGAAATGCCGACCCCGCCCCCCATCGTGATCCCGTCCATGAAGGCCACCACCGGCTTGGGGTAGGTGAAGATCTGGTGGTTGAGCTGGTATTCGTCGTGAAAGAACTTGCGCCCCGAAACACCGCCATCGTTCAGCGCCGAATTGCGCAGGAAGGCGATATCGCCGCCGGCGCAAAACCCGCGACCTTCGGCATGATCGATGATCACGCTTTCGACCCCGGGATCATCGCGCCATTCGCCCAGAGCAGAGCTCATTTCATGGCACATCGGCAGCGTCAGCGCGTGCAGCGCGGCGGGGCGCTTGAGCGACAGAAAGCCAACCGCGCCTTCGCGGGTGATGAGGAGTTCGTCGGTCATCTGCGCAGTCCTTCGAGACAGACTTCGGCCTTCGATGCTTCGACAAGCTCAGCACTCAGTCCAAAGCCTTCCTCAGGACGAACGGAACTGGAAAAGCCCCGTTCGCCCTGAGGAGGGACTGAGCTTGTCGAAGGCCCGTCGCGAAGGGTCATTGCCGCAGCAAGTCCCGGCCGACGATCATCCGCATCACCTGGTTGGT
>JARXKR010000221.1 GCA_030271565.1 Pseudomonadota bacterium | reverse complement strand
ACTGGCGCGCCCCGGAGACCGGGTGGTGATCATGGGCGCGCGCGACGATACTTTGTCGTTATTTGCGCGCGACTTGCTGGCGGCGCTGGCTTAACAATTCGGCAGAAGTCCGCCAACCGGCTCAGCCCGGGCTTCTTCAGCGAAGTGTGGAGCCGAGCAGCGGGACTTTCTCAACGGCCTCGTGCTCGTCCAGCAAGATCGGCGATGACTGTGCCCGAAGCTGACCTCTCGACGAAGAGTTGTTCGGCGGTCGGCGCAGGCCACCGCCCGCAGTGGTGATGCCGCTCGCCGTCCTCGGCGCGGTGCTTGTGTTCGGCATTCCCACGGCGAAGTCTGCAATCAGCGTCGATAAGCCATCGCAGGTGGCCGCCGATCCGATGGCGCTGGTCACATCGCCCAACGAACCCTTGATGATCGAAGCCATCCGCTACGCCACCGCGCGGCGCGCCGATGACGGCCCGTGGGGCGGAGACCAGCGTCAACAGGGCCCAACCGCTACCTTCCCGATCCCCGGCGGCTCGATCACTCTTACCCGCGACCAGATTGCCGAGGCCAATTTCGTCTATCCGCAATTGAAGGAACGAGCCCGCAATGGCCGTCCTTACAGCGGCGGCGGAGGCCCCGCAGCCGCCAGCTTTTCGGATGGAGAAGTCGGCGAGTGGAGCGACCAAGCGCGTTGAACGAGCCCGCCCTGCCGCCCCAATTGCACGATTCGAGACGTCCCGTAATCTGCCACATTCATCTAGGTCAATGTTAATAAGCCGTTAATTCTCTCTTGCAATCTCGTTTGATTAAGCCAGCTTATCTCACGACTACGACTCGCCAAAAAATAAGAATGGGGTCGCCGATTGCAGTCATTTCCAACTCAGGAGGACTGTATGAAAAAGTATCTTGGATTCTCAGCTATCGCTCTCGGCCTGGTAGTGGCGTCAATGCCGCTTGCAATGCCCGCAAGCGCGCAATCGGACAACGCGGCCGACATCTCCAAAGACTTCGGCTGCGGCGGGTTCGTGCCGACCGCAACCGGCGGTCGCGGTTGGCGTCTTTTTTCTCGCGATGGCACCCATTCAACCACCAACAGCGCCGGGGTAACTTCGCTGGTTTGCCACTTCGACATTCCTGCCGGAAAAGAACCAGCAACAGCTACTCGGGCTGAAGGTTTCCGCTGCGGGACCTTCCTCGGTTTGACTACCGATTCGAAGATGGTGGCCACCCCGGGCGGCCAAGCGACGTTGACCTGCAAGATCAACGGCAGCACGTAAGCCAAGGTCAGGACGTTGGTCCGCTGCGCAGCGCGCGGCGGGCCGGCCTCTTGGTTTGCGGCACCAGCAGCGCCGCATTGCCCGATGGAACACGATCGCACCTCTAAGCACAGGACCCGGCTGATGCGGGCAGCGGGCGCTTGTCTGCCGCTCATCGTGCTGGCCGGGCTGGCGCAGCCAGCGCTGGCGGCACCCGTGGAGCAACCGCTGACCCTCGCGCCGGACGTGCCAGTGGTGGTGGATGCCAGCATCGCCGTACCAATTGTTGCCGAACAGCCGGCTCCGGCCGCTCTGCCCGCCAATCCTGCGGTTCTGCTGGCGAGCGGCAGCCAGCCGGAAAATGGCATCGGCTCAATCCCACCGATGCTCTCGCCAAGCTCAGCGCAAAGCGCTGCATTGGCAGCCCCGAACGGCGAGGCAATCCGCTTCAAGTTCGAAACAAACGACGAATTCGCCAGCATCGCTCCAGGTTGCGGGCTGATTGCAGCCTCTTCGCAAGCCGCGCGCGCGGTCGCAACCTGTCCCTTTGCCGACCTTTCAACGGGTTTGAATATCAGCACCAGTCTGGGCGGCTTTGAAACGCATGCCAGATTTGCGCGCGGGTTCATCAATCCGTGGACCTCGCAAAGCCTGCTGACCGGAACCGCGCAGGCGGCGGGCTATCAAAGCACGGTGGCGTTGCTGGGCTTCAACGGCAAGCTGTTCGATGGCCGGGTATCGATCTGGACCGACCAGGCCTGGAGCTCGAGCTGGGAGAGCCCGTTTTACGCCCAGCCGATTCCGCTGCAGCGGCGCAATGAGCTGTCGGGGCGGGCCAGCTGGTACGGGATCGATGCCAGGCTGGTGCAGGCCGGCCGCGTTTCATGGACCGTTTCGCTGGATTACAGCGCAGTGGGAGACCGGTTCTTCATTGGCCAGAGTAGCGCTCTGCGCACCCAGATTGCCCTGCCCGGCGAACGCCTGGTGCTGTCGAGCAAGGTCAAGTTCGGGGAGACCCGGCTGACCGCCTCGAATGACCGCTACCGGTCGCTATTCGGCAATTCGTCGGCCAGCCGGTTCGGCTTCAGCCGCGATGGCATCTCGCTCAGCCTTGCTTTGCAGGACTTCGATACGGGGTCGATGCCAGGTTTCGATTCCTATTCGTCGCGCTCGCACACGCTGGCCGGATCGTTCGACCTTAGTGTCGGTGAGGCGAGCTCGGGAGTCCTGGCCAGGCTCGGTCAATCCGTTCTGTTCCCGCGAACGATATCGTTGAGCTGGCGCAATGGCTGGATCGAGAACAGCCTCCCTGCCACGACCGATCGCTATGTGCGCAAATCGTGGTCGGTCAGCGCCGGGTGGGAAACCCGCTTTGGCGAGACCAATTTCTACTATTCGCAAGATCGCCGGATTGGCACGAGCGCACGTCTGGGCTTGCGGTCGGATATGTCGTTCCAGCTTTCGCACATGGTGCGGTGGAACGGCTGGCGGGCCGGGGTCGATGCCATGGTTACCCGCAGCGCTTCGAGCAAGGCATCAGGTTACCGCGCGACCAGCTATGCCGCAGGCTCGACGCTCGCGTACCAGGTGACCGACGGCCCCGAATTCATGCTGCAACTAAGCCGCGATCGCGACCGGATGGAGCTGAATAGCCGCTCTTACCTCTCGGCCAATGACGGCTCGCGGCTTTCGGTCAGCCTCGATCTGACGGCTTACCTCAACCAGCGGTTTGCGCGGAAAGATTTGCGGTTGCGGTTCGAATTCCGCAAATTGCTCGAAGCGCGGCAGGAAGACCTGCTCGATCCCGAGCAGCGGCTGTTCGACCAGTTCTACGATCGGCGCGCCCGCGACGTGTTGCAGGTGTCGTTCGGGATGACGTTTTAAGCCTCGCCCCGCGCAAAACGGATTGCATTCGCGGCAGAACCCGCTATGCGCCGCCCCTTCCCGCGTCACAGTGGGAAATCACAGAAAGCCGGAGGGGCCCCGCAATTGTGC
The DNA here is from genome assembly GCA_030271565.1 of Pseudomonadota bacterium. Classification (GTDB taxonomy): domain Bacteria; phylum Pseudomonadota; class Alphaproteobacteria; order Sphingomonadales; family Sphingomonadaceae; genus Novosphingobium. Next base: position 26 of record JARXKR010000221.1, on the reverse strand, counting down.
GGATCAGCCAGCGATCGGTTAGAATG
>JARXKR010000220.1 GCA_030271565.1 Pseudomonadota bacterium | reverse complement strand
GCAGCGCTTTGTGCAGCGCCGAAATCAGGTTGTAATGCCCGTCGCGGTCCTTGTCGTAGACCGCGACCCGGCGTTGCAGGAACGCACCCAGTGCGGCGGGATCGAGTGGCGCGGGGATTGCCGCCGCGTAGAGCGTCTCGGCCTGGTTGAGCAGGAACCGCCCATCGCCGTCGGCCGAGGCGACCAGCGCCTCGCGCGCTTCAGGGGTGAGCGGAAGCGGGCCTTCGAGTTCTTCGGCGCGGGCAAGCAGGGTATCGAGCGCCGCTGCATCGAGCCGGTGCAGGATCAAAACTTGCGCGCGGCTGAGCAGTGCGGCGTTGAGGGCAAAGCTGGGGTTCTCGGTGGTCGCGCCAACCAAAGTGACCGTGCCCTTTTCGACGAACGGCAGGAAGCCGTCCTGCTGGGCGCGGTTGAAGCGGTGGATCTCGTCCACGAACAGCAAGGTGCGCTGCCCGGCCTTGGCCATCGTCTCTGCCTCGGCAAAGGCCTTCTTGAGATCGGCCACGCCCGAGAACACCGCGCTGATCGCGGCAAAGCGCATCCCCACGGCCTTCGCCAGCAGCCGCGCGATGCTGGTCTTGCCGGTGCCGGGCGGTCCCCACAGGATCATGCTCGACAGCCGCCCGGCTGCGACCATCCGGCCGATCGCGCCTTCGGGCCCGGTCAAATGTTCCTGCCCGATGACCTCGTCGAGCGCGCGCGGCCGCAGCCGGTCGGCCAGCGGCGCGTCGGCGCGCGGCGCATCGTCGCGGAGGTCAGGAATTTCGTCAGCAAACAGGTCGGCCATAGCTGCGAGATAGCGGACCTGAAGATTTTTGCACCAAGCCCCTTGCATGATCGTTATAACGATATATCTTAGAGCAATCATGAAAGGACAAAGACACATGAGAATGCACGGATGTGGCCCACGGGGTCATAGATATGGTCCGGTTGCCGCAATGGTAATGACCGGTATGGGCCAAGGATGGGGACGCCACTGGGGTTCCGACTGGGGCGCAGGGTTCGGCGGTGAAGGCCGCGGACGCGGCGGTCCGGGTCGGCGCGGTCCGGGCGGGCGCGGAAGGATGTTCGGGTCGGGCGAATTGCGGCTCGCGCTGCTGGGTCTGATCGCCGAATCACCGCGCCACGGGTACGAGCTGATCAAGGCAATCGAAGAACTGTCGGGCGGCAATTACGCGCCGAGCCCGGGGGTGGTCTATCCCACGCTCAGCCTGCTCACCGACGAAGGCGTGATCGAAGACCAGGCCGGTGAAGGCGCGCGCAAGTCGTTCGCCGCCACCGACGCGGGTCGCAGCGAACTGGCCGGGCGCCATGAGGAGTACGATGCGATTGTCGCACGGCTCAAAGGCCTTGCCGAAGAAAGCGAACGGACCAGCGCGCCGCCATTGAAGCGCGCGATGGGCAACCTGTTCCACGCGGTAAAGGACCGCATGGCCTCGGGCGATTTCAACCGCGAGACGGTGCACGGCATTGCCGAGATCCTCGACGAAGCCGCGCGCAAGATCGAGCGGCTGTAAGATAACCTGTTGAACCGGCGCGGGTTTGGTCCCGTGCCGGTTTCGTGTTACCTTTTTTCAAACGTCAAAAGGCGCCGGGAGAGGGACATGGAAGAGGCGGGAAGCACCAGCAAGGTGCCGCTGAGCTTTTGGATCGTGGCGGGGCTGGGCGTGCTGTGGAACGGCTTTGCCTTCATCGGCTATTGGCTGACTGCAACCCGCGATCCCAAGGCCATGGCGCAGACCCCGGCCGATATGGTCGAGGCGCTCAACCATACCCCGAATTGGGTGATGGCCGCTTGGGGGCTGGCAGTGGGCGCGGCTTTGATCGGCTCTTTGCTGCTGGTCTTGCGTCGCCGCTGGGCGGTTCCGGCGTTTGTCGTCTCGCTCGGCGGGCTGCTGGTGCTGACCATCTACCAGGTTGCCGCGAATGTGCCGATGAGCCTGTTCCAGATTGTCACCATCTGGCTGGTCGCGCTGTTCCTGCTACGCTTCAGCAGCAGCGAAGCGGGCAAAGGCCTGCTGCGCTAGGCGCCCAGCGCTGCCTTCTTCCCGATCAGGCGGATGTAGGTATCCGCGACCGACTGGTTGATCTGATCCCAATCGTAGTCCCTGCTACGCAACTCACCCGCCTGCCCATGGTGCACGCGCTGCTGGGGGTCGAGCGCATAGGCCTTGAGCGCGTCTGCGAATCCAGCCACATCGCCGGGCTTTATCAGTCGGCCCGACTGGCCATCGGCGATCAGGTTTTCGCTGCCGGTGGCTGCAGCCGCGATGACCGGAACTGCGCAGGCCATCGATTCAAGCGAGACATTGCCAAAGGCCTCGGTTTCGGACGGGAAAAACATTGTATCCATCGATGCAACCGCGCGCGCGAGCTCGGATCCGGCGAGGAAACCGGTAAACACCGCATCGGGCAACCGGCCTTCGAACCATTCGCGCGCCGGGCCTTCGCCGACGATCAGCACGCGGTAGGGCACGCCGGTTTCGCGCAGCCGATCGATCGAATCGCAGAACACGTCGAGTGCTTTTTCCATCACCAAGCGGCTGAGGAACCCGATGGTGAATTCGTCGTCGCCGATGCCCAGTCCGCGCCGCCAGGCGAGATCGCGCCGCTGCGGGTTGAAGGTGCCGCGATCGACCCCGCGCGACCAGATCCCGATGTCCCAATTCATCCGCTCGTCATGCAGCACTCGCGCCATCGATTCGCTCGGCGCAACCAAGGCGTCGCAGCGCCGGTAAAAGCGCCGCTGCAATGCCACTGCGGCCGGCGCGAGGAACCCCAAATGGTAGTATTTGAGGTAAGTTTCGAACCGGGTGTGGACCGAGGCGACCACCGGCAAGCTCCGGTGGCGCGCCCAAGTCACCGCGCGGTGTCCGCTGACATCGGGCGCCGAAACATGGACGATATTGGGCTTGAACGCGGCCAGATCGCGCTTGATCCGGGCGTTGACCCCTGATGACAACCGGTATTCACTGCGGAAGGGTATCGGCACCGAAGGCAGCGAGACGAGGTCGCCGGCCGGCTCCATCTCGGGATGATCGACTGTCGGCGAATAGACCCGCACTTGCGCGCCCTGCCGCAGCAGGTACCCGACCAGCCGGTTCAGCGCCTTGTTCGCGCCATCGACGGTGATGTTGTAGTTGCCCGAAAACAGGGCAATGCGCAGGTCACTGGACTTCATTGGACCGACCTAGAGTCTTTTCTTTGGAAGTGAAAGCAACACCGGCCCGCGCCCCCCGCCCCACCACCCACACGCTAACGTT
>JARXKR010000219.1 GCA_030271565.1 Pseudomonadota bacterium | reverse complement strand
GCATCAGCGCCGCCACCCGCGAAGCCAGTTCGAAGGCCAGCGGGTGCGCCAGCTGAAATGTCGGGCCGAAGTCCATTTCGCCCGCTGTCTTGCGGATGGCTTCGACGATCGGCGCGCGGCAGTGTCCGGCGTTGACGCACCACAGCCCGGCGGTGCCATCGAGGATCTGGCGGCCGTCACTGCTGGTGTAATGCATGTCCTTGGCAGCGGACAGCAGGCGCGGGTTTGCCTTGAACGCGCGGTTGGCGGTGAACGGCATCCAGAAGGCCGCCAGAGGATCGTTTTCCAATTTCACACCTCTGCTCCCATGGGTTCTGCAGTCCGGCTTAAACCTTCAGCGATCCGGTTGTTGCTTGCGATTGAAAAGATTGTAGCCACTGGAAAATTCTCTTGCTGACCTGACCGGATCATTCCGCACTTTGCCCCGCTGTCAACTTGAGCTTGAGCCAATAGCCGATCACAAAACCGGCGGTAACCAGCACACTGGCCCACAACTCGATCCGGTGACCGGGTGAAAGCGCCATCAGCGTCAGAACCCCGATCATTCCGGCCATCGCCGCCCAGGTGCCATAGGGGTGGAACCACATCCGCAGCTTCAGGTCGCCCGGTGCCTGTGCTTCGAGCCGGTCGCGCAGGCGCAATTGCGCCCAGGCGATCAGCAGGTAGATAAACAGCATGATCGCGCCAGACGAATTGACCAGGAAATTGAACACCTTGTCGGGCGAAAGTACCGATGCGGCCAGCGCGCCATAGCTGAACAGGCTGGCAATCAGGATCGCTCTGGCCGGGACGCGGGCCTTGCTCAGCTTCACGCAGGAGGTGGGTGCATCGCGGTTCTGGGCGAGGCCGAACATCGCGCGGCTGGTGATGTAGATGCCCGAGTTGAGACACGACAGCACTGCTACCAGAACAATTCCGTTCATCACCAGATCGGCCGCCGGATAGCCCATCACCCGCAGCGCATGGGCGAAGGGCGAAACCCCCACCACGATTTCGTTCCACGGCACCACCGAGACGATCATCAGGATCGACAGCACGAAGAACACCAGGATCCGGATCGAAACCGAAATGGTCATGCGCGCGATGGTCTGCGCGCCCTCTTCGGACTCTGCTGCGGCCAAGGTCGCGATTTCAGCGCCGCAGAGCGAGAAAATCGTGGTCGCGACCCCGGCAAAGATCGCGGTCACCCCGGCCGGGGCAAAGCCGCCGTGGCTGGTCAGGTTGGCAAAGGTAGATCCTCTGGGTGAAGTGATCCCGAATGCATAGGCCGCCGCGATCAGAATGAAGGCAATTATCGCGACGACTTTGGTCGAGGCGAACCAGAATTCGAATTCGCCATAGGAACGCGCCGACAACAGGTTGACGCCGGTCAGCACCGCCATCAGCGCAACGCCGATCTGCCACACCTCGAATTGCGGGAACCAGCCGTTGATGATCTTGGCCCCAGCTATTGCCTCGATCGCGATCACCACGACCCAGAAATACCAATAGAGCCAGCCGACCAGAAAGCCGGCCCAATTGCCCACCCCTTCGCGGGCAAAATCGGGGAAGGTTTGCATACCCGGCAAGGCCATCGCCATCTCGGAAATCATCCGCATCACCAACAGCACCAGAAATCCTGCAAGCGCATAACTGACCACTGCCGCGGGGCCGATCGTGCTGATCGCGGTCGAGGATCCGACGAACAGCCCGGCCCCGATGATCCCGCCGAAGGTGATCATCGAGACGTGCCGCGATTTGAGCGAACGGCTGAGCTGGTCGGCAGCGCGGTCTTCGCTCATCGGTCCTGAAATGCTGGCCACGTCGTCCCCCTCAATCCGTCCGGAATTCCGGCCCCGCGCGATCATGCCGGGAATACCGGCAAAGCGCCAAGCTCTAAAATGAGCAGTCTGGCGCTTTAGCTAAAGGTAACTATTAGAATAAGAGATACCAAGCGCGGATTCCGTCTCGGCGGTTGTCGCGGCGGCCGGTTGGCTGACATAGCGTCGGGCTTAGCCAATCCGATCGGGCAAGCCATATGAAATCGACGGCCAGAGCAGTGGTAATCGGCGGCGGCGTCGTGGGCGTGAGCACGCTGTACCACCTGGCCAAGCTGGGCTGGACCGACTCGGTTCTGCTCGAGCGCAAGGAACTCACCTCGGGCTCGACCTGGCATGCAGCAGGGCTGCTGCCGCTGTTCAACCTGAGCTATTCGGTGGGCAAGCTGCATCAGTATTCGGTCGGGCTCTATCCCAGCCTAGAAGCGGAGACTGGACTCAGCGTCGGCTTCTCGCAGGTTTCGAATATCCGGCTGGCCACCAGCCCCGACCGGCTGGATGAATACCATTACTACGCCGGGGTCGCCAAGACGATCGGGGTCGATGTCAACTTCCTGACCGCCGATCAGGTCAAGGCAATCTGGCCGCTGTGCAACACCGATGGGATCATCGGTGCGATCCAGCACCCGCAAGACGGCTATATCCAGCCCGCCGATCTGACCCAGGCCTTGGCCAAAGGTGCGCGTCAGCGCGGCGCGGCGATTTACCGCAATACGGCTGTAACCGGCATCACCCAGTTGCCGTCGGGCGAATGGCTGGTCTCCACCGATCAGGGTGACATCACCTGCGAACATGTGATTTCCTGTTCGGGCAATTTCGCCCGTCAGACCGGCGCGATGGTTGGTCTGGACATCCCGGTCATCCCGGTCGAGCATCAGTACATCGTCACCGAACAGCATCCGGCGATCATGGCACGCAAGCAGCAGGGCCTGCCCGAAATGGGCGTGCTGCGCGAATCCGATGCCAGCTATTACATGCGCGAGGAAGCGGGCGGGCTCTTGCTCGGCCCGTATGAAGCAGGAGCGCCAGCCTGCTATATCGACGGCCCAGCGGCGGGCAGCGAATATGAACTGTTCCCCGACGCGCTTGAGCGGCTTGAACCCTACATTCTAGCCGCGATGGAACGCGTGCCCGCTTTTGGCGAAGTTGGCATCAAGCGGGTCTACAACGGCGCGATTGCCTATACGCCCGATGGCTCACCGATTGTCGGCCCGGCCTGGGGACTCAGAAACTTCTGGCTTAACGAAGGGCACAGCTTTGGCGTCACCGCGGCGGGCGGGGCGGGCTGGCAGCTGGCGCACTGGATTGTCGATGGAGAACCGACCATCGACATGATGGGGGTCGATCCGCGCCGCTTCGGCGACTATGCCGGGCGCGGTTTCCTGATCGAGAAGAACGAGGAAGCCTATGCCAAGGTCTTCACCGTGCACTACCCCGACGAAGAGC
>JARXKR010000218.1 GCA_030271565.1 Pseudomonadota bacterium | reverse complement strand
GAACGGCGAGCGATGAAATCCGGTTACGTCTATATCCTAACCAACAAGCCGATGGGAGTTTTGTATATCGGGGTTACCAGCGATCTGGCGAACCGGATCGAACAACACCGCAGCCGCGCGGTTCCTGGATTCACCAAGACATACAATTGCGACAAGCTGGTCTGGTTCGAGCGGTTCGATGATTTGCAGGACGCCCGATTGTACGAGTGGCGGATGAAGAAGTGGAAACGAGCGTGGAAAGTGTCCCGCATTGTCGAACGGAATCCGGAGTGGAAGGATTTGTTCGAAACAGGACCGCTGCCTTGAGCGATTACAGCTCATGCTTCCCCGCGCAGGCGGGGACCTCAGGCGATGTTGCGCTTCGCGGCCTGAGGCCCCCGCCTTCGCGGGGGAGCGCGGGAAATTAGGATTTAGATGATGGGCTACGAAACCAGCGATTTCCTCCCCGACGACCCTCAGCCGGGTCCGTCATGGGCGCGTCCTGCATGGCGCACCGCCGAAGACGACTTGACGCAAGCGATGGATCCCACCGCGATGCAGGTGGCGATCAAGGCGGCGGCAGCGAAAGCCGGTGCGCCGATGGATTCCAAGTCGGTCGAGGAGGCCGCCGGGGATTCAATCCGCGCGATGATGCTGGTGCGCACCTATCGCGTGCGCGGGCATCTCGCTGCCGATCTCGATCCGCTCGGCCTGGCCAAGCAGGAATTGCCGGTCGATCTGTCGCCCGAGTACCACGGTTTTTCCGGCGCGGCGCTCGACCGCAAGGTCTATCTGGGCGGCACACTCGGGCTGCAATGGGCGACGGTGCGCGAGCTGGTCGATATCCTCAAGCGCAATTACTGCGGCAAGGTCGGCCTCGAATACATGCACATCTCCGATGTCGATGAACGCCGCTTCCTGCAGGACCGGATCGAAGGCGGCGACAAGTCGATCGACTTCACCCCCGAGGGCAAGAAGGCGATCCTCGCCGCCGTAATCCGCGGCGAGCAGTACGAAAAGTTCCTCGGCAAGAAGTACGTCGGGACCAAGCGCTTCGGGCTCGACGGCGGCGAATCGATGATCCCTGCGCTCGAAGCCGTGATCAAGTACGGCGGCTCGCGCGGGGTCAAAGAGATCGTCTACGGCATGGCGCACCGCGGCCGGCTCAACGTGCTCGCCAACGTGCTGGCCAAACCGTACCGCGTGATCTTCCACGAATTTTCGGGCGGCACCGCCAACCCCGAAGATGTCGGCGGATCGGGCGATGTCAAATATCACCTCGGCACCAGCACCGACCGCGAATTCGACGGAATCAAGGTGCACATGAGCCTGGTCCCCAACCCCAGCCACCTCGAAACGGTCGACCCGATCGTGCTGGGCAAGGCCCGCGCCCAGCAGGTGTTCAACGACGACATCGGCAAGGGCAAGCACCAGAAAGTGTTGCCGGTGCTGATCCACGGCGATGCGGCCTTTGCGGGCCAGGGCATCGTGTGGGAATGCTTCGGGTTCTCGGGCGTCAAGGGCTACAACACCGGCGGCTGCATCCACTTCGTGATCAACAACCAGATCGGCTTCACCACCAGCCCGCAATTCTCGCGCGGCTCGCCCTACCCCTCGGACGTGGCCAAAGGCATCCAGGCCCCGATCATCCACATCAACGGCGATGATCCCGAAGCGGTGACTTTCGCCTGCAAGCTGGCGATCGATTACCGCCAGACCTTCGGGCGCGATATCGTGGTCGACATGTGGTGCTATCGCCGCTTCGGCCATAACGAGGGCGACGAGCCCAGCTTCACCCAGCCGCTGATGTACCAGAAGATCCGCGCGCATCCGCCGGTCAGCGCGCTCTATGCCGCGCGGCTGGTTGAGCAGGGCGTGATCGACAAGGACTGGGCCGATGAAGAGGCGATGCGCTTCGTCGCGGTGCTTGAAGCCGAGTTCGAAGCCTCGAAAGGTTACAAGGCCAATGAGGCGGATTGGTTCGCCGGGCGCTGGACCGGGCTCAACAAGCCGGCCGACCCCGAAACCGCGCGGCGCAATATCCACACCGGGATCGAGGCCAAGCTGTTCGGCAGCCTGGGGCGCACGCTGACCACCGTGCCCGCCGACCTGACCATCCACAAGACGCTCGGCCGCGTGCTCGATGCCAAGCGTGAAATGTTCACCAGCGGCGCCGGGTTCGATTGGGCCACGGGCGAGGCGCTGGCGTTCGGCAGCCTCTGCTCAGAAGGCTACAACGTGCGCCTGTCCGGCCAGGATTCGGGCCGCGGCACCTTCAGCCAGCGCCACGCGGTGTGGGTCGACCAGACCGACGAACACAAATACGTGCCGCTCTCGACTGTGCCGCATGGCCGGTTCGAGGTGCATGACAGTACGCTTTCGGAATACGGCGTGCTCGGCTTCGAATACGGCTATGCCAGCGCCGATCCCAAATCATTGGTGCTGTGGGAAGCGCAGTTCGGCGATTTCGCCAATGGCGCGCAGATCATCATCGATCAGTACATCGCCAGCTCGGAATCGAAGTGGCTGCGCGCCAACGGCCTCGTGCTGCTGTTGCCGCATGGCTACGAAGGTCAGGGCCCGGAACACAGCTCGGCGCGGCTCGAACGGTTCCTGCAACTGTGCGCGCAGGACAATATCCAGGTCTGCAATATCACCAGCCCGGCGAACTACTTCCACGTGCTGCGCCGCCAGATGCACCGCCCGTTCCGCAAACCCTTGGTGATCATGGCTCCCAAGTCGCTGCTGCGCCACCCGATGGCCAAGAGCGAGGCCAAGGAGTTCATCGGTCAGGCGCACTTCAAGCGGATCCTGTCGGACCGCAATGGCGCCGAGGATGCCGCGACCAAGCGGGTGATTCTGTGCTCGGGCAAAGTTGCTTACGACCTGATGGAAGCGCGCGACGCAGCCGAGATGGCCGAGACGCAGATCATCCGGCTCGAGCAGCTTTACCCCTTCCCGGGCGAGCCGCTGGCACTGCGGCTGGCGAAGATGCCGGGCCTCGAAGACGTGGTGTGGTGCCAGGAAGAACCGCGCAACAACGGCGCGTGGTTCTTCGTCGAGCCGTACATCGAGGAATCGCTGATTGCGGCAAAATCACCGGTTACGCGCCCGCGCTATGCCGGCCGTGTCGCCAGCGCCTCACCCGCCACCGGGCTTGCCACCCGCCACCAGAGCGAGCAGGCCGCCTTGGTCAGCAACGCGCTCGGGTTGTCGGTCCGCTCCGAAATCCGCCGCAGGAAGAAGAGTTGATGCGGCAAGCCCTAGCCATTCCGCTTCCCCGCGCAGGCGGGGACCTCAGGC
>JARXKR010000217.1 GCA_030271565.1 Pseudomonadota bacterium | reverse complement strand
CGGAATGCGCCTCGCGATGACCAACTGATGTCTGGCGCCCTTGCGTCGTCGGCTAATCAGCCAGGCATATTTCCGATCATCAACTGACCGAGAAACCCGACGAAGAACATGGCCGTGATGAGATGCGAGTCAGATGATACACGACCGCTTGAGATCGGGCATTCCACTTTTCAAATCGAGTGTGACGAAAACGAAGTCGGTGGTCTAGCACCCGCCACGGTTGTCTAGGTACTGCAATCGGTTCGTTAGCACGGGCGCAATGGCGCAATAGGCTGAACTCGGACTTGCCGAATTTCAATGGGCTTTAACTCTACGATCTGCCGCATACCGAAAGGCAATCACATTTCATGACCATCGCCCGTAGCAAACTTGATTCGCAGAAAGACCTTGAATCCGCCAGGATCAGAGCCGTAGTCAGGCTTGAACGCTGTAGGAATGAAATCTCTGGTGTACGAGCCCCCAAGCCGAAGCGAGAGGCGATGTTGCTGAATTAGCGTCCGCTCGTAGCCAATCGTTAGTGCCTTCACCCATCTGGGATCAGTCGAGGTGCCGATAACTCCCACATCAAGCTGCTCCGGCGTAATCTGCAAGATTTCGGCCCTGCCAAAGAATGCGTTTGGTCCTCGTTGATAGACCCCTTCAGCTAGCAGACTGGTTTGCGTGTCCCTGTGGCCATCTCGCCCCGTTGCCCAAACGAGCGAAGACCGCAGTGTGCCTGATCCGACCTGATGGGATGTTGCCAGCCAGACCGACTTAAAATGACTGTGTGTTTCGGCACCTGCGTCGTCCGGTGAAAGCACGTCACCATACGATGCTCCGACTTTGACCTGGTTGCTAAGGTCTTGGGTGATGCGGAAAGCATAAGAATCCGGTCGATGCAGCGGCAACGGCCAACTTACAGCTGCGCCGCTGAACGCCGTCGCCTCAATTGTGGTCCGGGCAAAGTGATATCCAACGCCCAGCACAGTCGAGGCGTCATGAAACCCATCCTGCAACCCGTGCCCAAGCGGCGCATCCGGATTTCCCTCAGCGGATTGACGATGCATGAATGGGACGGGGCCGATCGCTGCAGCGCCGCGCGGGGCAAACAGAAAGGTGAGCTGCTCGCCGCGCGAACCCATTGAAATTACGTCCCTGAACTCAAGGGCCATGATCGTATCATGGGCGTGCATGTTATCGATATTTTCGGTCTGCAAGAGTTGCGGCGTCCCTTTGTCTCCGACGGTTAATTGTTCGGACGACGCCATAAGACTGACACTAAAATGATTCCGGGAGGTCAGCGCTCGGTCATACATCAGCATCCAGCTGCCAGGACCCGTCACTCGGGATTGGCCGCGCGGACCTGTTGTGTGCGAGAAAACCGCGAACTGATTGATTTGCAGCATGAAGGGCGATGCGCCCTTTCCCCCATCCGCCATAACCATACTTGAAGCGACGGGCGGATTTGACGCGGCCGGGGCATCTGGAGTCGGCGCTACCGGGCGTTGAGTAGGTTTTGGCTGGGCGGCAGTCGCTTCAGGAGCTGCTTGTGCTTGCGGCATGCACATTTGCATGTTCGGATTCCAGCGCTGCCTTGGCGGACACAGCGGCTGAGCCGCGTTCGCCGGGTTGCTCATCATCAAAGTTGCCGCAACGAGACCACAAGGCAGGTAGCGGCCCGGCTTTGCCTTGGGGGAGTGAGCAGTAATTGACGAACGATGAGTCTTTTGCATTGAAATTCTCAACTGTCAGAGGAACCCACGATCGGCATGAGCTGGGCAGCGTTCAAACACCTTCACGGGTTTCCGAGCGCCGGATTGGAAGCAGATCTAATTCCCCTGATACGTGATGGGAGCCTAGAACCACGTCCTTATGCCCACCACTAAACTTGTGGCTTGCACCCTGTCGCCATTTGCGCGCGCGAATTTGGCACTGTCACCTACTTTGCGTTCCCATGAAATGCCGACATAGGGCGCAAATTCGCGTTTGATTTCGTAGCGCAAGCGAAGCCCAAGTTCGGCGTCGCTCAGCCCCGAACCAATGCGATTGGCGGGAATATCCTGCGCCGCAAAATTGAGCTCGACACGGGGCTGCAGGATCAAATGCTGCGTAATGCGTTGGTCATAATAGCCTTCGAGCCGCCCCAGCAAGTCGCCCTTGTCCGAGAGGAACAACGCCCCTTCGACCTCTAGCCAGTAGGGCGCGATCCCCTCAAAGCCGATGGTCGCATAGGTGCGCGCTGGTCCAGGTTTGAAATCATGGCGAACACCTGCTTGCAGATTGAACCACGGGCCAATCGCGCGCGAATAGAGCGCCTGCACCTCGCCGCTCTCGACGCCACCACGAGCAACGCCCTCGCCTTCGGTCTTCACGACCAGACGGTTGATGTCGCCTCCGAACCAGCCCTCGCCATCCCAGCGATACGCATCGCCGCCCTTTTGAACCCGATATTCGGCCAGATTGAAGACGACGCGATAAGCAGGCATTCCACCATTCTCATGACGGAGCATCTTGCGCGACGCGGCCATTTCATCCGCACCGAACACCGCATCGGCGGCGTGATCTGTGGGCGGCGCCGGTGCCGGCATATTGCCGATCTCACTGTCCGGCGGCTCCGTGCCCGACATTCCAGCCATGCCCGACATATCGTGGCCCGCGTGAGGGTCTGCCGCGACAGGAGCATCGGGTTTAGTCATATCCATGCCGGGCATGGAAGACATGTCGTTTTCTATTGATGCAGGCGCTGGAGCTGCCGGTGGCATAGCCATCCCCGGCATATCGGGCATTCCGGCATTTGCGGGCGCAAGCGCGGCAGCATGAGCCGCAGGGTGCTCCACAATCGGCCTCGCCGGTCTTGCTCTTGTTCGAGTCCGCGCCGTCGCTGGCGGCCGTGCAGCCCGTCGCACAACCGGTTTAGGCTTTGGCTTGGGCGCTGGTTTGGCTGTCGGTTTGGGTGGCATCTTCATCCCCGGCATATTCATATCCATTTGCGCAGCGGCAGGCGAAGCAAGCGCGAACGCGGCGACCGTGGCGAGCAGGAGCAACTTCATGCCGCTTCCTCCTCGTGCCGCACAGTGACGACGCGAAACATCCCGGCCACCATGTGCAGCATCATGTGGCAATGAAATGCCCAGTCCCCCAGCGCATTGGCAGTCAGATCGATCGAGACCTTGCCTCCGGGCAGAACGTTCACAGTATGCTTGACCGGATGATGGCCGGCACTGCCGGTGACAACCTCGAAAAAATGGCCATGCAGGTGGATCGGATGCGGCATCATCGTGTCGTTGATGAGGTTCAGCCGCACCCGCTCAT
>JARXKR010000216.1 GCA_030271565.1 Pseudomonadota bacterium | reverse complement strand
AGCTCCTCGCCGCCGGGCACCTGCGCGGTGCCGAGAAGTTCGCGGGGGATCATCGTGGTCGGCCTCGTCGCTGCATGGCGGAGCGGCAGATGCTCCTTGCTTCCCTCCTGCCGCAAAAAGAAGGGGCGGCCAAGGCCGCCCCTTCCCCTCGCCCCAACGGGTGTGTTTCTGCTACATCTTGTACGACAGGCGGACGTAGCCGAAGCGGCCCGGCACATCGTAAGTGGTCGGATCGTAGTTGTTCAGACTGCAGCTGAAGCAGGCCGGTGGATTGACGTCGAACGCGTTGTTCATGCCCAGCGTCAGGGTGAACCGGCGATCGAACATGTTTGGCGTGAACTGCAGCTGGAAGTCGGTGTAGAACCGCGAGCTCAGGATCTTGGTCGTATTCTGGATCTCGGTCACCGGGCCGATGTAGCGGCCGGTAACGAGCGCCTTGACCGGACCCACCCGCCAGTCGACCGTACCGCTCGCCTTGAACTTGGGATAGGCCTGGTCGGGGCTGCCGCGCTCGAAGCCGAGGTAGCTGGTGGTGGTCGTCCCGCTGGTTGCGGGAACCCCCTCGTCATACTGGAAGAGGAAGTTTGCTGCCAGCGTGAAGCCAAGCGAGTTGCCGGCGGCGGCACCGGTGCGCAGATTGAGCGCAGCGTCGAGTCCGCGGGTGCGGATCGTACCGGTGTTGAGTAGCACCCCGTTGATCGACGAGATGAAGCCCGACGGGGTGCGCACGACCGCCGCGCAGCTCAACGGATCACCGGTCTGCGCGCAGCGGCTGAGCAGCACGTCTGCCCCGATCGAACCGATCGCGCCCTTCAGCTTGATGTCGTAGTAATCGACCGACACGCTGAAGTTGCTGAACGAGCCGCCACGGGCCCAGGCCGGGCTGTAAACGCCGCCGACCAGGACGGTCCGCGCGGTTTCCGGCTTAAGCGCCGGGTTACCGCCGGTCAGCACCGGCAGCTGCCCGCCCTGCGGTTCGACGTAGCTGCCGTTGGCCGGAACCCCGTTGGCGATGCAGTTGGTGCGCACCGTAGAGTTCGTCGGGAACAGCCCGCCGGGGGCACTGGTGCAGGGATCGGACAGCGGCTGGTCGAAGCGCGACTGCGCTCCGAAAAGCTCACCGATCGAGGGCGCGCGGAAGCTTTGCGCATAGGATCCGCGCAGCATCAGGTCTGCGACCGGTTTCCACTGCACGCCGCCGGTCAGCGAAGTGCTGCCGCCGAAGGTCGAATACTTCGAATAGCGCGCTGCGCCCGAAACTTCGAGCAGATTGAAGAACGGTGCGTCCTTCAAGATCGGCACCCTGAGCTCGCCGTAGAATTCATCGACCATGAAGCTGCCGCTGGCAGCCTGCGCCGGAATGTCCGCGCCGAGCCCGGCCTGAATGATCGGATCGGGGGTGAATGAACCGAACTGGTAGCGATGTTCGTAGCCGATTGCGATGCCGACCGGGCCGGCGGGCAAGTCGAACAGCGTGCCGGAAAGGTTGACTTCGAAGTCCGACAGCCGCTGCGACGAGCGGTCATGCTCATCGAAGCCGACAAACGCCAACATCTGGGGCGTGACCGAACCGACCCCGCCGAAGATGTTGAACGGCACGCAGGCCCCGGTGCAGGCCGCAACCGGACCCAGCGCCTGCGCCAGTTTGGCGGCGTTGAGGTTGCCGGTGAACAGCTGCTTGGCGTCGTTCGTTCCAAATACAGCGTTGGCGTCCCAGTACCAATTATGGCCGAACAGCTGGAACTTGCCGTCCAGCGTGCCGGTGATCGAGAAGGTATCGACATCCTGGGTGTAGGTTCGCTGCCCTGCCTCGACCAGGCGGCGGGCAATGAAGTTGTAGTTGGCAACACCGCCACTGGCGCCCGAATTAAGCGTCACCCCGAACGGGTTGAAAGGGTTGGTGGCATGGATCGAGATCGTATCGAGCAGGTTGCCATTGCCAGCATCGGGACCGACGAACAGCGGCAGGAACGCGGCCTGGTTCTGCGAACGGCGGTGGTTGTACACCAGCTTCACCGAGAGGTTTACTGCTTCGCTGATTTCTACTCGCGTGTTGAGGAAGGCACCGTAACGCTGATTCGGTGTTTGGAAGTAGTTGAACGGCGCGAAGTTGAACCGGTCGGCCGAGGTGAAATTCTTGAAATCGCCGGTGACCAGCGTTGGATCGTAGACCGGGGTGCGCCCGACAACCGGAGCCTTGAGCGTCAGGTTTCGGCCGAGGACGAGGAACCGGCCGAGCGGGGTCGCGCTCGAGCAGCCGCCGATCGGATCGGAACATGAAGTCTGGCCCGGGTTGGGGAACTGCGAGATCGAGCGGTCGCGGGCGCTGACCGAGCCCTGACCGACATAGTTGGCACCAATGACGACGTGGACCTGGTCGCTTCCGGTACCGTAGCTCAGCTGGTACGAGCCGGTCCGCCCGTCGCCTTTGCCAAGGAACTCGCCGAACTGGACTGAACCGCGGAAGCCATTCTGCTTGGAATTGGTGATGATGTTGACCACCCCGGCGATCGCGTCGGATCCGTAAAGCGGCGAGGCGCCCGACTGGAGCACTTCGATCCTGTCGACCATCCCATCGGGCAGCGAGTTGAGATCGACCGCGTTGGGAATGCCACTCGCCGAAGCGCCACTGACGTAGCGCAGCCCGTCGACCAGAACGAGGGTCCGCTTGGCCGCAAGGTAACGCAGGTCGATCGTGGAAGAGCCGGCCCCTACGCCGCCGCCATCGGGCGGGTTGCCGAGGTTGCCGCTGTTGTTGAAGCGGGTATTAAGCCCGCCCGCCGAGCCCGGCAGGCGCTGAAGCACGTCAGCCACCGAGGAAAGCCCGGTCTGGGCGATCGACTCATTGTCCAGGCGCACAACCGGCGAGGGATCGTTCAGCGGATCGCGGCGGATGCGCGAACCGGTGACAACGATGTCGCCTGCAGGCTCGTCACTGCTGGCTGTGGCATCGCCGGGAACGGTCTGCGCTTGGGCGACCGAAGCGGACATTGCGCTGACAACAGCAATTGCCGCCCCGGCAAGAAGCTGGCGTGCGAATACTTTCATGTGATTTTCCCCTTGGCTTTTTCAACTTGGCGCCGCCTTCAAGGCGGGCGGTCGACAAGCTAAACAAGGGGTAACAGCAAGCTCTGCGACAACAAGCGCGCAACATCTGCAAAGCACGAAGCCGTGTCGATTGTTATGACACTATGGCAAAAATACCGCGACGAAAGGTGAGGAAATCGCGTCAGGCCGCGCGCTGGGCGCGGTCCACCGCCTCGAGGTTGAGCATTTCGGCGAGCAGGAAGGCGAGCTCGATCGACTGCGCGG
>JARXKR010000215.1 GCA_030271565.1 Pseudomonadota bacterium | reverse complement strand
CGGACCTTCTGGAAGATCACCTGCTTGGCCGACTGCGCGTCGATCCGGCCCAAATCGACCGGAGGCAACGGATCGACGATGAAATCGCCCAGCTTGGCATCGGCCTGCAGCTTCTGCGCGGCCTTGAGATCGACCTGCTTGAAGTAGTCTTCAACTTCCTCGACCACTTCGACCACGCGCCACAGCCGCAGATCGCCGGTGCGCGGATCGAGCTTGGCGCGGATATCGTTTTCAGCGCCGTAGCGGTTGCGCGCAGACTTCTGGATCGCTTCTTCCATCGCCTCGATGACGATCGACTTGTCGATCATCTTTTCGGTGGCGACTGCAGTTGCAATCGCCAGCAGTTCGGCGCGGTTGGCGGAAATCGGACTGGCCATTATCAGTCTTCCTGTTCTTCGAGAATTTCGTCGGCACCTGAGGTGTCGAGCGGGCGGGTGGCGGCAATCAGCCGGTCGGTCAAGACCAGCTTGGCGGAATGAATGTCGGACAGCGGGAAGGTGACCATTCCCGATTTCTTGTCATTGAGCGTAATGGTCTCTCCGTCGATGCCGACCAAGTCGCCCTGCACGGCGCGGCGGTTCCCATCGACCGGGTTCTTGAGCGCCACGCGGGCTTCGTGTCCGGCCCAGGCTGTAAAGTCCTTTGCGCGGGTCAGCGGACGGTCGATCCCGGGCGAGCTGACCTCGAGCCGGTAAGCCTCGTCGATCAGCATCTCGCCAGCTTCTTCGCAGGCATCCATCGCATCAGACACCCGGCGCGACAGCGCGGCGCAATCCTCGATCACCAGCTGCCCGGTGTCGGGGCGCTCGGCCATGATCTGCAGGGTGACTTCCTCGTCACCCACTTCGCTTTTGCCGAACACGATCACCCGCACGAGATCGAACCCCAAAGCCGCGGCTTCGGGTTCGACAAGCTGAGTAATACGCGCGATATCCGCCATTTGTGCTCCGGCCCGATTGGTCTGTATCGCAAAGCGGTTCGGCGCCGGCCCCGTCTGGCGCCAGCCCCTGATTGCTTCACAATTTCGGGATTGAGCGCCAAATAGGCAGCCGCGCCGCAAAAAGCAAGCCGGAACGCCGAACTTGTGCAGATCGGCTTTCCAAGCCAAACCCGGCGCTCATCCTGCAGAAGGACGATGCGGACGATGATACGGCTTCTTCCTGCGATCCTCCTTGCAATCACCCCGACTGCGGTCGTGGCGGGAGTGTTTTACAACAATTCGTCGCAGTTCGAGGGGCACGAACGCGAACGGATGGAAGGTGCCTGGCTGGTGCGAGTAAAGGCTGGCCAAAAAGCCTTTTTCTACGCCACCGGCTATCCCGAAAATTGCCCGCGACTTACCGTGAGTTGCAAGCGGCGCGGTTATGTCCTCGGTGGAGACCTGATGGTGGCAAGCTACACCACCGGACCTTTCACGGTCGTTGACTTTATCGGTCCCAAGGGCATTCCGGTCGACGGTGCCATTGAGACCCGCCAATTGGAGCCTGTTCCCACCCCGCTGCCAACACTGCCATCATGGCTGGGGCTGTGGCAATCTGGAAGCGAGCAGCAGATCAGGATCAGCCGATCGGTTGGCGCAGGCGTACTCTACTTCGAAGGTGAGGCTACCTGGGGCGCGAGCGATCCCGAGCGCGTCAAACGCGGCGGCGTGCACATCGGAAGTTTTGCGGCATTCGTGAAGCCATCCAATCAATGGGGCGGCTTCATCGATCAAGCGGGCGGCGCGGGCGACCCTGGCGCAAAAATGCCGCGCAAGGTCAGTCAGAACGGCTTGCAGCTGGATTGGGCTCGCGCGTTCCCGTACCAGAACGAGGATGGCTACAACTGCCAGGTTCGCTTTCGCCTGCTCGGGCCGTACCTTTTGGCATATGACGACCACAACCAGTGCGGCGGAGTGAACGTTACCTTCACCGGGGTCTATCGACAGACACGCTGACGGGCATCGCCAGTCCAATTCGTGTGTTGCCTATCCCTGCCCGCGCCGCCACACTGGCACGCATGACGCGCACTGCCTTGCGGCCCTTGCTGTCCAACCCGGCGCTGCGCCTGATCCTTCTGATTGGCATTCCAATCGCCGCGCTCGCGCCGTTCGATGTGTTGTTCTCGGCGCTCACGCTGAGCTCGCCGTGGCTGCGCATGGCGTGGATCGCGGTGCTGGTGGTGCTGGGTGCTTTGGCTGGTGCAAAGCTGGGTTTGCGGCTTGAAGGCCACAGCGCTCGCGCGCCCGTGCTGGTCGGACTTGGCGCGGCGCTGGCAGTAGCGATCTACGTCGTGCTGCTCGATTGCTTCGTATTTCGCAGTCTGCTCGACCCCGGCTACGCGGCTTTCCTGCACCAGCCGCTTCAGGCGCGGCTGCTCTATTTCATGCCGCGCGCGTTCAACGAGAACATCATGTACCGGCTGTTCGGGTTCGGCGGCCTTGCCTGGCTGCTGAGCCGCGGTGGACGGAGGCCGGCTTCGCCCCGGGTTTTGGCGGCAGCGATGATCGGCTCGCAGCTGATCAACATCGCCTTCAATGTCGTGCTGCTGTCGCATGTGCCTGTCACCGCCCTGACGCTGACCTACGATGCCTTGCGCTATGTCCTGCCCGGCGTGCTCTGGGCCATTCTTTATATCCGCAACGGCTTTGCGACCGCCGAAGTGGCATCGGTCGGCTGCCACCTGTTCCTGCAGCCGGCCTTCTCGCTGCTTATCTGAGCCTAGCGGTCCTTGGCCCAGGGATTGGCTTTTTGGTGTTCGAGCGCAGAGTCCGCCTGCTGCGCGGCAACGGCTGCGTCGAGTTGCCGCGAGCTGAAGCTCATGAAGGCATAGGCAATGACGAAGGCCACGGCCATCCACACCAACTGCTTGTTCTGCTTGAGGTACCCCAGCACCGACTTGTCGCGGTCTTCCTCGTCATCTTCGTAGATGTTCATCGGCCTAGTAGCCCTGTTGCGCCATTTCGCCCGAATTAAACCGGCGGCGTTCGGTTTCCTTGCGTTCCCGCTCGGCAGCGGCCTTGTCCTCGGCCTCTTCGTGCTTTTTCTCTTCGGCTGCTTCGCGGCTTTTGGAAACGCCGGTTACAAACTGTCGGGCGCGCGTGAACGTGCCGGCCTCGGGATCGACGTTGTCGGCAGCGCCGTCGAGTGCCGCCTGCGTATCGGGATGCGCTTCGAGCCAGGTGACCGCCAGCGGATATCCGAACATCGCCAGCAAGCCCAGCGCAGCGAAGACCTGCACAGTCCGCTTGATTATCTTTCCGATGAGCATCGCTAACTCCGCCTAGTCGTTCGCAGCCGGATACCTAGCGCGGACCGTTCAAATTATTGTTAACTGC
>JARXKR010000026.1:4506-18051 GCA_030271565.1 Pseudomonadota bacterium | reverse complement strand
TCAAGGCGGCCGGCGGCGAGGCGATGTCGAACGGCGGCTCGGTCACCGAATTTGCGCAAATGGAAGAACTGGTCGCCAAGACCAAGGAGGCCTGGGGCGGCGTCCACATCCTGATTAACAACGCCGGAATCCTGCGCGACAAGAGTTTCGCCAAGATGACCATGGATGACTGGAAACTGGTCGTCGACGTCCACCTCAACGGCAGCGCCAACTGCACCAAGGCGGTGTGGGACCTGATGCGCGAGCAGAGCTATGGCCGGATCCTGATGACCGCGAGCTCGACCGGGCTCTATGGCAACTTCGGTCAGGCCAATTACGGCGCGGCCAAGCTCGGCCTCGCGGGCTTCACCAAGACGCTCCACCTCGAGGGCGCGAAGTACAATATCCGGGTCAATACCTTGGCCCCGGTGGCGGGGACCCGCATGACCGAGGACCTCGGCATGCCCGAGGCGCTGTTCAACGCCTTGAAGCCCGAAAACGTCGCCCCGATGGCACTTTTCCTCGTCAGCGAGGACGCACCGACCAACATGATCTGCGGCGCAGGCGCGGGCGCTTACCACGCTGCTTATGTCACCCTCACCCCGGGCATCGCCCTGCCCGAGGACGAGCGCACGCCCGAGGGCATCGCCGCCAACTGGGACGCGATCATCGACCGTACCGGCGAGACCGTGCCGCAGTCGGGCGGCGAACAGTCGGGCGCGGTCATGGCCGCGCTCGCCAAGATCGGCGGGTTAGGCTGAGTCTGCTACGGGCATGCCAAATGATCCGGCGGCGAACCCGGACCATGACGCCAGCAGAAAGTAATTGGGGACTGTCCCCAATTTAGCAGGTTCGCGCGGTCGGCGCATGCCAGGAGGCGGGCGCGAGGCGAGCGGAGGAATTGGCGAATGGCCGCAGCGCCCATCCGCGGCGCTGCAACTCGGCCCGATCGGCGACTGGCTGGGGACGGCGTGCGGGCTCGCGATGCGAAACCGTCCCTCTCGCGGCTGATTGCGCCGCGCCACCGGCGCTTGCGGCCCCGCTTACGAAGAGCTCCGCAGCTCAACCCGGAAATAGATCCGGGGGCGGAGTTTGACAGGCGGTGTCTCGCGCAAGCGCACATCCGTCGCCGCGTCTGGCAGGTGGCGTGCCGGGGTAACCGCCCCGATGCGCCGGCCCTGCACCGACCGCGTCCTTCGACCAGCTCAGATTGTGCCGGTCTGAAGGAAGGAACGAAGGCTGGCCGGCCAAGCCCGCTCCCGATCCTGCTCGCCCGCGCATTGTGGTGCACGAGCGGCGGCGGATATAACCCATATGGTTATTTATGTCAAGGATTTTGTGCCAGATTGCCGCTGGATTTGGTGTATTGACACACTAATACACACAGCGCATGTTCAGCGCGTTTAGACAGGGGAGAGAAGCATGTATTCCGAAGCAGACCTGCAATCGGCCGTTGGTGCCGGTGCATTGAGCCACGAGGCGGCGGAGGCGTTTCGCGCCCATGCCCATGGCATGCGCAGCGCACCAGTTGCCGATGAAGAACATTTCCGGTTGATTACCGGGTTCAACGATATTTTCGTGACCATCGCGGCGGTGCTGCTGCTGGTCGCCTGTGCCGGGATCGGGCACGTGATTGCACCGGGAGTCGCCGGCATTCTGGTCGCGGGCGCGGCCTGGTTGCTCGCCGAATTCTTCACCCGCCAGCGCCGCATGGCGCTGCCCTCGATCGTGCTTTTGCTGGCTTTCGTGGGCGGAGTAGCGGCGATCCCGATCAATTACCTCGCCGAAACCGAGCCGCAATTGTCTGACCAGACGGGCGCTCTGATTGGCGCCGGGATCGGACTGCTCGCGGCGGGCGCAGCCTGGCTGCACTGGCGGCGGTTCATGGTGCCGATCACCGTCGCTGCAGGTGCTGCCGGCGTGGCTGCTACGGTGATCGCGCTAGTCCTGTCCGTCGCAATGGGCGACCAGGCAGATCACAACCCCGAACCGATCCTGCTGCCGCTGGTCTTCGTCTGCGGACTGGCTGTTTTCGCCTTTGCGATGCGCTGGGACATGAGCGATCCCAAGCGTGAAACCCGCCGCAGCGATGTCGCGTTCTGGCTGCATTTGCTGGCCGCGCCGATGATCGCGCATCCGCTATTCCACTGGCTCGGCATTACCGATGGCGAAAATATCGGCGCGGCTTCGGCACTGGGCGTGCTGGCGATCTATGTGCTGATGGGCGTGGTCGCATTGGCGGTCGATCGCCGCGCGTTGCTCGTTTCGGCATTGGCCTATGTCCTGCTCGCGTTGACCTGGTTATTCCGCGAGTTTGGCATGGTCGAGCTCAACGTCGCGCTGACCGGGCTGGTGATCGGCTCGGCGCTGCTCGCGCTCTCGGCCTTCTGGACCCCGATCCGCTCGGCCTTGGTCCAGCACCTTCCTGGCAGGGTGCAGGCGCGGCTGCCGCAAGGGGTGCTTGCCGCCGCTTGATCTGCGGCCAATACTGCAGTCGATTGGCGGAAAAAATCCCCCGAAGGCGGTGCTTTCGGGGGATTTTTCGCAGTCTATCCACGTTTCGAACGTGGGGTGCAGCGCAAACAACCCTGGGCGGCAAAGCGCGCAGAGTTGTTCGCCGGCCGATCAATAGCCGTTGTAGCCGTTGTAGTTGTAATTGCGGTAGCGGCGCCGTTCGTTGCGGCGATGGTCACGGCTGTGCTCGCGGTTCAGCTCGCGGTGCTCATAGCGGTGCTCATCGCGCAGATCCCGGTGAAGCTCCCTATGTTCCCCACGCGACAGCCCTTCCTGATGAGCGCGGGCATGCTCATAATCCAGATCGTCGTGTGCATCGTCATGCTGGTCTTCAAGATCGTCGTGCTGCGCGTCGTGCTGGCTGTACTGATTGTCATAGCCATTGCCGTAATACGGCTGGCCGTAGCCGGAACCGATCGAAACCGACCAGCTGGTTTGTGCCGATGCAGCCGTGGGCAGGGCCAGCGCAAATGCGGCCAGCCCAAACAAGGGAAGGATAGTCAGGGGTTTCATTTGGTGGTCCTCTCGCGTTTTCACAACCACCAATCTAGGCGAGCGCCCTGCACGCAGGCTGAATGGTTTGCCGACTGCTCGCTCAGCTTTCGGACGGCTGCCGGCGTAGCGCCTTAACCCACCACCTTCAGCAGTCGCCGCTCCAGCGGGAACAATACGCCCGCCAGCTCGTGGCCGCGCTTGAGCACTTGGCCACCCTCGCCGAACAGTGTCCACATGCCTTGTTTGGCGCGCAACGCGGGGCGTTTTTCGATGCGGGCTTGAGGGTTTTCGGCGGTGCGGCGGAAGGCGCTGAATGAAGCGGCATCATGGGCGAAATCCATGGCGTAATCGCGCCATTCGCCGGCTGCGACCATCCGTCCGTAGAGATCGAGGATGCGCTGCAATTCGTCCCGTTCGAACCCAACTTGCAGCGGCCGCACGCCGCCAAGGGGAAACGGTGTAACGATAGCGCTCAAGCGCGCTTCGCCCCCCGCGGCTTCTTTGCCGCGCTTTGCTTGGCCGCCAGCGCATCGCGCTCTTCAAGCAGCTGCACCAGCCGCTTCTGCATCGTTTCCATCTCGCACTGGAGCAGTTCGAGCTTCTGTGTAGCGGGATCGAAGCGTTCCGAGCACGGGGTGCCATACGGAACGAAGTGCTGTGTCTCACGCTTGACTTCGACCAGCGTCTGCTTGGCCGGGATGCCGACCATCGTCGCGCCTTCAGGCACGTCTTTGGTCACCACCGCATTGGCCCCGATCCGCGCGCCACTGCCAACCTCGACCGGGCCGAGGATCGCCGCACCCAGGCTGACGATCACGTCGTCGCCGATGGTCGGGTGACGTTTGCCACCCACCCCGTTGGTGGGATTGGTCCCGCCCAGCGTCGAGCCCTGGTACATCGTGACATTGTCACCGATCTCTGCAGTCTCACCGATCACCACGAAGCCATGGTCGATAAAGAAATTACGCCCGATCTTCGCGCCCGGGTGGATGTCGATCGCGGTCAGGAAACGGCTGACCGTGTTGACCAGCCGAGCGACAAAGAACATCTGCGCTTCGAACAGCCAATGCGCGACGCGGTGCAGCCCCAGCGCCAGAACGCCCGGATAGAGCAGTACTTCCCAGCGCGAACGCGGGCTGGGATCGCGCGCCACGATCGAGTCCAGGTATCTCGTCAGTTCATCAAGCATCTTGCCCCCTCAATCCCACGGCTTTCCGCCTAAAGCAAGCGCGGCTCGGCCGGCCCGTGCAGCGCTTCCAGTGCCTCGCGCCAGATCCCCAAAGTCGGGGCAACCTTGCGCTCAAGACTGAGCCGGTCGATCGTCTCGACCAGCCGCTCGACGGCAAGATGGGAACGCTCACACCGCGGCACAAGGTATTCGGCGGCATCGGGACCGAGCGCGAGCGCCCGCTGCTCCGCGTGAATCGCAAAAAGATGGCCCAATTGCTCATCGTCCGGCGTGCCGATCGCAAGCGGCAAGGCGGCTCCGATGCGCGAGGCGAGGTCGGGCAACTTGATCACCCACTCGCCCTCGCCGCTGCTGCGCACCAGCAGCAGCGACGAAGCGCTTTCCTGCGCGCGGTTCCAGCGGTGGAACAAGTCGGTTTCATCGAGCCGGTCGGCGTCGTCGATGGCTTCGCCCCCGCCGCTCTCGGCAAAGAGCGCGGCGACCAGCGATTTGCCCGAACGCGGCGGACCGCTCAGCACCGCAGTGCGGAACGGCCAGGTCTGCGCGACCTGCAACGCTTCGAGCGCCGCGCGGTTGTCATTGCCGATTGAAATGCGATGCGGGCCACCCTGCACCGCCCGCAGCGGAAGCGCAATCTGGCTCATCAGCGTTTGATCGAGAGCGCGCCGGTGCCCACCGAAACCTTGAAGCCCCGCGCGCGCAGGGCGTCGGCGAGTGTGCCTAGCTCGCCTTCGTAAGTGACCCGCATCACCGAAGTCCCGCCCATCGCAAGACTGGTAGTCGAGGCACCCCTGACCCCCGGGGCCGTGCGGACTGCGCCCAGCGCCGCATCGACCGCGGTGGCATCGGGTGAAGCGAACTGGACGGTGAAAGTGTGCGTTTCGGCCGGCGCAGCGGTGGGTGTTGCGCTGGCAGCTGGGCTTACCCCGTCGCTCGGGGTCGCGCCCGGAGTGGCCGCAGTTGTCGGGGCTTGCCCTGCCGCGATCAGCGCAGCGAGGCCCGGATCGAGCTGTGGCCGCACATTTAGCGAGGTGTCAGGCTTGAGCCGGCCCTCGGCGAGCGCGGTGCCATACAGCTGGTCGAGCCGGGCGACGCCTTCGGCCAGCATCTTGGGCACGCCCGCCTCGTCGTTGGCGGACAGGGTAAAGCTGCCGAGGAAGGTGTTATCGGGGCCATAGCGCGCAGTGAAGGTGCCGCGAACCGGGCCGCCGGGCCACTGGCGTTCGAGCCGGGCCTCGGGGATCAGCACATCGCTCGCGCCGAATTGGTCGAGCACATTGCGCCACCACGCGCGGCTGCGGCGGCCCGGCTGGCCGGCGGTAAGCAGCAGCGAATCCCCGCCCGCGCCGACCGGGCGGACATAGTCGATCGAGCTGGTCCCGGCGCGATATTCTGCCCAGGCCTTTTGCCACGGACCTTTGACCTCGAACACTTGCGCAGTACCGCCCGAATAAAGCACCGGGATCACCAGCATTGGCGCCGAATGCTTTTGCCCGCCGGCGATTCCGCCAAGGTACTGCCCGGCGCGCGAACGGTCGAACACCACGCTCAGCGTGGCAATATAGCGGCGCGGCCCGATCTGCTCGCGCTCAACCACGATTGCCGAGACCATCGACTGGATCGTGCCATCGGGCATATCGGGGCCATTGGCCTTTTTCCATGCCTCGCGCGCGGCGAGTTCCCAACCTTTGAAGCGCGCTTCCTGTCCGTCGCTGCCGGTGGTGTTGACCTCGATCCCGTTGACCTGGATGTCCGAGGTGCTGGCCAAGGGCACAATCCCGCGGTCGCCCTCGATCTGCGCCCAGAGCTGCGGTGTTGCCAGCGCGGCCAAGCCCACCATCGCGGCCACACCCAGCAGCACAGCGGCAGGTCCGGGGCGCCTGCTGGAGACGGTCAAGGAGGAGGAGGCATTGGTCATCGGGGGAAACAGGGTGCCTTTTGCCCAAACGTGCATGGAAATCCAAGCCGTAAAGCGTAAGAGCCTGTCTCGAACAAGTGAATGCGTTGGCACGGAGCCGATTTTGGCCCTGCGCAAGGAGTGAGGAGGGAGTTATGCCGAGCCATAGTGACCGACAAGCGACGCTGCGCTGGGCCAAAAGCGGCCCGCCCCTGCGGGGTCGCGTCAGGAAGCCCGCTGGACTGCGTCACGTCGATTGCACGGGCTACCAGCCCGCGCTGCTCTCCGTTCCTTGCCAGCGGGCTTCCTGACGCGATGACAATGCTTTCACTTGTTCGAGACAGGCTCTAAGCGCGCGCAATGCCAAATAATCCGCCTGAAAAGAGCTACAGCTACGAAGCCGCCGGGGTCTCGATCGCCGCCGGTAATGCGCTGGTCAAGGCCATCGCGCCGCTCGCCCGGGCGACCGCACGGCCTGGAGCAGACGCGGAGCTGGGCGGCTTTGGCGGGTTTTTCGACCTCAAGGCGGCGGGTTACACCGACCCGCTGCTGGTCGCGGCCAATGACGGGGTCGGGACCAAGGTCAAGCTGGCGATCGATCATGACCGCCACGATGCGATCGGGATCGATCTGGTGGCGATGTGCGTCAACGACCTGATCGTGCAAGGCGCCGAACCGCTGCTGTTCCTTGACTATTTCGCCAGCGCCAAGCTCGACCCGGCGGTGGCGCAGCGGGTCATCGCGGGAATTGCCGAGGGCTGCAAGCTCGCCGGTTGCGCTTTGATCGGGGGCGAAACCGCCGAAATGCCCGGGATGTATGCGCCAGGCGACTACGACCTTGCGGGGTTTTGCGTCGGCGCGGTCGAGCGCGGCGAGCAGCTAACCGGCGACCGCGTTGCGGCGGGTGATGTGTTGCTCGGGCTGGCCAGTTCGGGTGTGCATTCGAATGGCTATTCGCTGGTCCGGCGGCTCGCGGCGGACAAGGGTTGGAAGCTCGATCGGCCCGCGTTGTTCGATGCTGACCGCTTGCTGATCGATTGGCTGATCGAACCCACCCGGATTTACGTGAAGAGCCTGCTACCGGCGGTGCGCGGCGGGCGAATCCATGCGCTGGCGCATATCACCGGCGGAGGATTGCTCGAGAACGTGCCGCGTGTCTTGCCGGCCGGACTGCATGCGCGGATCGATGCCGGTGCTTGGGAGCAATCGCGGCTGATGGCTTTCCTCCAGGCGCAGGGCAATATCGAACCGGCCGAAATGGCGCGAACCTTCAACTGCGGGGTCGGCATGGTGCTGGCGGTTGCGGCTGATAATGCGGCCGACGTAGCGGCGGAACTGATTGCGGCGGGTGAGCAAGTCCAAGTGATCGGCGCGGTCGAATCGGGCACCAAGGGCTGCACCGTGCAAGGCGCCGCCGAAGTGTGGGGTGCGCGGCAGGCCTGGGAGGCCAGCCACCTTGGCTGACTTCGATCCTCTCCATTTTGCGAAGCCAAATGGGGAGGTGGCAGTCGCGCAGCGACTGACGGAGGGGCTTTGGACGCCGGCGTCGATACCCCTCCGTCACGCCCTTCGGGCGCGCCACCTCCCCATTTGCGCATACGCGAAAATGGAGAGGACCCGGTGGTGACGCGCCGCACTCTCGTCGCGGTGCTGATCTCGGGCAGCGGAACCAACATGGCGGCGCTGCTTTACGCCAGCCGGGCGCCCGATTGCCCGTTTGAAATTGCTTTGGTTGCGTCGAACAATCCTGATGCGGGCGGTCTTGCGCTAGCGGAGGCCGAGGGCGTGCCAACCTTCGCACTATCGCACAGAAGCATGGACCGCGCGGCGCACGATGCGGCGATGGATGCGGCGATCCGCGCGAGCGGCGCACAGTTTGTCGCGTTGGCCGGATACATGCGCATCCTGACTCCCGAGTTCGTGGCGAGCTGGGACGGCCGGATGGTCAACATCCATCCCTCGCTGCTGCCCAAGTATCCCGGCCTGCATACGCACGAGCGAGCGCTGACTGCAGGTGACAGCCACGGCGGGTGCTCGGTGCATCTGGTTACTGCAGAGCTCGATGCCGGGCCGTTGCTGGGCCAAACCCAAGTGGCAATCTTGCCGGAAGACACCGCCGAAACGCTCGCGGCGCGGGTGTTGCTGGCCGAGCATCAACTTTACGGGCGCTGCCTCGCCGAACTGGTCAGCACCGAAGCCTCGCCCGAGAAGCTAATTGCCGAAGTGCGCAGCCGGGCACTGGCCCTGCCCCAAGCCGACGAAGTGACCAGCCACGGCATGCCTTGCTTCGGGATCATCAAGGGCAAGAAATTCGCTTATGTCTCGAACGATCATCACGGCGACGGCAAAGTCGCATTGCTGGTCAAGACCAGCGGGATCGACGAACAGGCCCAGCTGATCGAGGCCGACCCGGACCGCTATTACCGCCCAGCCTACTTCGGTGATAGCTGGATCGGCATTCGGCTCGACCTGGGCGATACCGACTGGGACGCGGTCGCCGACTGGCTCGCGCGTAGCTGGCGTGCCATCGCCCCGCGCAAATTGACCGGGTTGATCGACGCAGCGGACAGCTTCTGATCAGATCTCGCTGCCGTCCACCAGAGGGCGGCTTTCGCGG
Organism: Pseudomonadota bacterium; assembly: GCA_030271565.1. Lineage (GTDB taxonomy): Bacteria > Pseudomonadota > Alphaproteobacteria > Sphingomonadales > Sphingomonadaceae > Novosphingobium. The sequence continues at coordinate 9,360 of JARXKR010000026.1, read as the reverse complement.
GTTCCCTTGTAGCGCGCATCGGGCTCGGCCGGGCCCGGTGAGATGACGACGTGATCGGCGTGGACCTCGATCAGGGTGCCGACAAACGGCCAGTCTTCCATCGAACTCACCCGGTAGCTGACCGTATCACCCGGTTTGAACGTGGCCGAATCGAAATTGAATTCGAACGGACAATCTTCACCCTCTTCGCCCGTCGCACCCATGCCGCGCATTGCCGTTCTCCTCGGGCGATACGATGCAACGACCGAGCGCAAATGAAAAGGGCTGTCGGATCGCTCCGACAGCCCTTTTCATGCGTTGTTGCGCTGATCAGCCGACGATTTCTTCAGGTTTGAAGAAGTAGGCGATCTCGATTGCAGCGTTCTCATTCGAATCAGAACCATGAACCGAGTTGGCTTCGATCGATTCGGCCAGCTCCTTGCGGATCGTGCCGGGCTCGGCGTTGGCGGGGTTGGTCGCGCCCATGATGTCGCGGTTGCGCTGCATCGCGTTCTCGCCTTCGAGCACCTGAACCACCACCGGGCCGCTGATCATGAATGCAACCAGTTCGCCGAAGAATGGACGTTCCTTGTGCACCGCGTAAAAGCCTTCGGCCTGATCGCGGGTCATGTGGATGCGCTTGGATGCAACGACGCGCAGTCCGGCTTCTTCCAGCATCTTGGTGACCGCACCGGTCAGGTTGCGCCGGGTGGCGTCGGGCTTGATGATCGAAAAAGTGCGGGTAACCGCCATGTCAGGTTCCTTGAGGTCGATGGGAAAGCATTGAAGTGGCGCGCCACTAGCCGGGAATACGGATCGGGGCAACCCGCCCGTCAGGCTGCTTTGACCCAGCCCTTGCCTTCCTGCCGCCAATAATTGCGCTCGACCTCGTCACGGCCATCAAGGCTGCGCCACGTGGCGCGGGCATCGTCGATGGTCGAATTGTCGAACAGCAGGAATACCCGCTCGAACGCCTCCGCTTCGCTGCGCCACTGCCCGTCGGCCAGCGCCAGGAAGCGAGCACCATTCGCCGCATCGAGAGTATTGGACAGCAAGATCGGTTGGCGCGCATCGTCCGCACTGCCAGCCATGCCGTGCGCCAGAAAAGTGCCTTTGGGCGCCCACAACGCCTCGCTGATCCGCCCGCGCTGGGCGTCGTCGGCCGAGACCACCAGCACCTTGGCCCCGGCATCACGCATCTTTGCTGTCAGTGCGGGCAAGGCACCTTCGACCGGGGTCTCGCTCAGCTGGTAGAAATCGACACGCATTCAGGCCGCTCCCATGCTGCCGGCAGACTTGGCGCTGCGGCACTTGTCGGAACAATACCGCACCTGATCCCAGTCGCGCTCCCACTTCTTGCGCCAGCTGAAGGGCCGGCCGCAGGCCGCGCACAGCTTGCTCGGCAAATCCGCCTTCTGCCGCATCCGCGCCAAGGTTCAGCCTTCCAGATTGTCCCGCACGAACCGGTCGAGCACCCGCACGCCATAGCCGGTCGCGCCCTTGTCCCAAGTTGCGCCCGGCTTGGCGGACCATGCCATCCCGGCAATGTCGAGGTGCGCCCACGGGGTGCCTTTGTCGACAAACCGCTGGATAAACTGCGCGGCAGTGATCGAGCCGCCTTCGCGCGGGCCGACGTTCTTCATGTCGGCAATGGGTGAGTCGATCAGCTTGTCGTAAGCCGCGCCCAGCGGCATCCGCCACAGCTTGTCGCCCGACACCTCGCCCGCCGCGATCAGCTGACCCGCCAGCTTGTCATCGTTCGAGAAGATACCGGCCTGTTCATGCCCGAGCGAGATCAGGATTGCGCCGGTCAAGGTGGCGAGATCGACAATCGCAGTCGGCTGGTATTCCTTCTGCACCCAGGTCACGCAATCGCACAGCACCAGCCGTCCTTCGGCATCGGTGTTGATGACTTCGATGGTCTGCCCCGACATCGAGGTGACGACGTCACCCGGGCGCTGGGCGTTACCGTCAGGCATATTCTCGACCAGCCCGCAGATCCCCACCACGTTGGCCTTGGCTTTGCGCCCGGCGATTGCGAGCATCGCGCCTGCCACGGCCCCTGCCCCGCCCATGTCCCACTTCATGTCTTCCATATTCGCCGCGGGCTTGATCGAGATGCCGCCGGTGTCGAAGGTCACGCCCTTGCCGACGAAGGCAGTGGGCTTGGTGCCCTGCGTGCCGCCATTCCATTCGAGCACCAGCAGCCGCGCCGGGCGGCGCGAACCTTGCGCGACGCCGAGCAGCGCGCCCATCCCCAGTTTGCCCATCTCGGCATCGTCGAGCACGCGGACTTTGAGCCCGCTGCCTTCGACCCGTTTGGTCACGCGTTCGACGAAGCTTTCCGGGTAGATGATGTTGGCGGGCTCGGTGACCAGCTCGCGGGTGAGTTCCACCCCGTCGGCCAGCGCAGCCTCAATCTTCCACGCCGCTTCGGTCCCGTCGGGCGCACCAGCTATCCTGATGGTCGTAAGCGAAGCCTTCTGTTCCGCCGCCAGCTTGGTCCGGTACACGTCATAGCGCCAGCCGCGCAGTCGCGCGCCCAGCACCACTGCGGCAGCCTGATCGGCCGAAAGCCCCGCGTCGCTCAAGTCGATCGTGACCGTTTCCTCGCCCGAGGCGATGAACTTGGTGGTGATCGCTGCGCCGGCGCGTTCGAACGAGGCCAGGCGATCTTTTGCGCCTGCTTCGCCGGTACCGGCCAGCGCCATACGCACCACCCCACCGTCGCGGCTGACAAAGCCTTCGTGCAGCTGTCCGGTCTTGCCGGTGAACCGGCTCGACTTGGCACCTTGTGCCACGACCGGATCGAGCCCGCCGGGCAGCTTGTCCTGTTCGACCAGATAGGCGACCGGGCTGGTCGAAGGCGCAAGCGGTGCGGCCGCAAATTCGATCTTCATATTCTCTCCCAAGGGAAAAAGGTCGTGCCACGACAAAGCGATGCGCGGCGGTGATAGCGTGGATTGCAGTTAGGCGCGGGCGGTGCGATAGGCAAGTGATGCTCCTGTTCACGCGTCCCCGCGCGCCGCATATTGCCTTGCCCGTAATCCGCCCGACAGTCACCGGCGTTGCGCTGGCGCTTGCCTTGGTGGCGAGCCCGGTCCTGGCGCAAAACGAACCACTTGCCGACGATCCGCTGATGAAGGATGTACCGGCGGGCCCGGCGACCGTGCAGGGTGCCGCGCCGACGCAAGCAGGGCAGGTTACCTTCGAGGCCAGCAACGCGAGCTACGACGACCAGGCCAACACTGTGACGGTGTCGGGCAACGTCATCTTGCGCCGGGGTGATCAATCGATCCGCGCCGACGCGTTGACCTGGAACCGCGGAACCGGGCAGATTGTCGCCACGGGCAACATCCGCTTCGTCGACGCCGACGGCAACCAGTTGTTCACCGACAAGCTCGAACTGACCGACGAGTTCAAGGCCGGGGCGATGGAGAACATGCTTTACGTGCTGCGTGAAGGCGGACGGCTCGCGGCGCAAAGCGGTGAGCGCGGCGAGAATGGCCAAGTCGTGCTGCAAAACGCTGCCTATTCGGCTTGTGCGGTCGAGGACAGTGCCGGCTGCCCGAAACAGCCGAGCTGGCGGATCACCGCCAAGCGTGTGGTTTTCGATCCCGACAAGAAGCAGGTGCGCTTCTTCGGGTCGCAGATCGAACTGTTCGGGGTACGATTGCTGCCGCTGCCGACGATCGTGATTGCCACTGACGGCCGGCCGGTCTCGGGGCTGCTGATTCCCGATGTTCAACTCTCGGCCTCGAACGGGGTGCAGTTTTCGGATACCTGGTACCAGCGGCTCGGCAATAGCGGCGATCTTGCGGTGACCGGGTATCTTTTCACCAAAGCCTTGCCGATGGTCTCCGCGCAGTACCGCCAGTTGCTCAGCACCGGCGCGTTCCAGATCACCGGTTACGCCACCCGCAGCTCGCGCATTCCGATCGGTGGCAGCACCGCCCCGAACCAAACCGACTTTCGCGGCTATCTGTACGCTAATGGCAAGTTCCAGTTCAGCCCCAACTGGGATTTGACCTTCTCGACCCGAATCGCGTCCGATCGCACCTTCTTGCGCCGCTATGACATCAGCCGTGACGACCGCTTGCGCTCGAACGTTACGCTCGAGCGGATCGACCCCAATTCGTATTTCTCGCTGGCCGGCTGGGCGACCCAGACCCTGCGGGTGGGCGATGCGCAGGGCCAGGTTCCGTTTGCTATCCCCGAAATCGACTATCGCCGCCGCCTGACCGATCCGCTGCTGGGCGGCCGGGTGCAACTGCAGTTCAACAGCCTCGCGATCACCCGCACCAGCGGTCAGGACACCCAGCGCGCCTTTGCCAGCGCGCAATGGGACCTGCGCCGGATTACGCCGCTCGGGCAGGAAGTTACCCTGACTGCACTGGCCCGCGGCGATATCTATCACTCGGACGAAAATGCCCTGTCGCCCACGGTTAGCTACCGCGGCAATCCGGGCTGGCAGACCCGCGGTGTGGCGACGCTGGCGCTCGATGTGAAATGGCCGCTGGTCGGCGGATTCCTCGGCGGCACACAGGTGCTGACCCCGCGCTTCCAGATTGTCGCCAGTCCGACCCTGCGCAACCTCGCCGTTCCCAACGAAGACGCGCGGGCGATCGACCTGGAGGATTCCAACCTGTTCGCGCTCAACCGCTTCCCCGGTTATGACCGGATCGAAGACGGGGTGCGCTTTACTTACGGGATCGACTGGCAGTTCGAGCGGCCCGGCTGGCGGATCAATTCCACAATCGGGCAATCGTACCGGCTGACCAACCTGCCGACCCTGCTGCCCGACGGCACCGGGCTCAGCTCGCGCACCTCGGACATCGTCGGGCGCACCGAAGTGCGTTTCCGCGACATCGTGAA
>JARXKR010000026.1:1295-4406 GCA_030271565.1 Pseudomonadota bacterium | reverse complement strand
CGCGCACCTCGGACATCGTCGGGCGCACCGAAGTGCGTTTCCGCGACATCGTGAAATTCACGCACCGCTTCCGGCTCGACAAGGACAACTTCGCGATCCGCCGCAACGAGTTCGATGCTGCGGTGGGGACCCAGCGCACTTACCTCGAAGTCGGCTACCTGCGGCTCAACCGCGATATCAGCGGCGGCATCGAGGACCTCAAGGACCGCGAGGAGCTGCGCCTTGCCGGACGAGTCGGGTTTGCCCGCTACTGGTCGATCTTCGGCTCGGGCGTGTTCGACCTGACCGGGAACAATGACGACCCCGCGCTGACCAATGTTGATGGCTTCCAGCCGATCCGCACCCGGCTGGGCGTGGCCTATCAGGACGATTGCCTCGAATTCGACCTGACCTGGCGGCGGGACTACGTGGCGACCGGCGATGCACGCCGTGGCAATATCTTCCAGGTCCACATTGCGGTCAGGAATCTGGGCTTCCGGTGATTGCCGCGTTCAGAAAGTTGGCAGTCTGTCGCAAAAGCGCTATCGGCGCTTGCTCAGCCAAGGTTAAGCCTGAGCGCGGCAATGGCCCGGCAACTTCGGCGCGGATTTTCTGCGCTGCAAATGGGAATTTTGAACGGTGACTTCCAGCTCTCGCTTGCTTTTCACGGCTCGTCTGGCCCTCATTCCGCTGGCGCTTGGCGCGCTGTCGCTGGGCAGCGCGGCTCCGGCCCAGGATGCGCGCGCCGGCGGCACTCTTTCGCTGCCTGAAAATCCGCAGATCTTCGGCAAGATCGACGCCAATCACCGCAGCGCCACGGTCATCATCAACGGCGAAGTGATTACCGGCACCGATGTCGACCAACGCGTGGCGCTGGTGGTCGCGGCCAGCGGCGGCAAAATCGCGCCCGAAGAGCTCGAACGCCTGCGGCTGCAAGTGCTGCGCAACCTGATGGACGAAACGCTCCAGATCCAGGAAGCCAAAGCGCAGGACATGGTGGTTGACGATAGCGAAGTCGATTCGACCTATGACCGTATCGCGCGCCAGAACTTCGGACAGGACCCCAAGGCGCTCGACGCCTACCTGATCAAGATCGGCTCGTCCGGGGCGTCGCTCAAGCGCCAGATCCGCGGCGAGCTGTCATGGAAGCGCCTGCTGCGCCGCAACGTCACTCCGTTCGTCAATGTGTCGGATGACGAAGTGCGCGAAACGATCAAGCGCCAGGAAGAAGCCAAAGGCACCGACGAGTACCGGGTCGGCGAAATCTTCCTCTACGCCAACAGCGAAAATCACGATCAGGTCGCGCAGAACGCGCTCAAGATCGTCGAACAGATCAAGGCAGGCGGCAGCTTCGTTGCTTATGCGCGGCAATACTCCGAAGCGTCGACCGCGCCGGTCGGCGGCGATCTCGGTTGGGTCCGCTTGGGCATGCTGCCGCCCGAAATGCAGACCCAGCTGGCCGGGCTCGAAGCCGGCCAGCTGGTCGGCCCGATTGAGGTGCGCGGCGGTTTCTCGATCGTCCTGCTGATCGACAAGCGCAAGGTGCTGACCGCCGATCCGCGCGATGCCGTGCTCAGCCTCAAGCAGATCGCGATCAGCTTCCCGCCCGGCACCAGCCAGGTGCAGGCGACTGAAAAGGCCAAGCAATTCGCCGATGCGATGAAGGGCGCGCACGGCTGTGCTGCCGTCGATCCAATTGCCGCAAGCCTCGGCGCCGAGGTTGTGATCAACGACCAGATCAAGGCGCGCGAACTGCCCGCCCAGCTCCAGTCGATGGTGCTGACCCTCAGCCTGGGCGAAACCACCCCGCCGTTCGGTTCGATCACCGAAGGTGTGCGCGTGTTGATGCTGTGCGGGCGCGATGACCCGGCGGCTGGCGGTGCGCCGACATTCGACCAGGTCGAGAACCAGATCCTCGACGAACGGATCAACAAGCGCTCGCAGACCTACCTGCGCGATCTGCGCCGCGACGCGGTGATCGATTACGGTAGCTGAGTTCGGGCGCTGGACGACCTGCCGCCCCTCGCCTTGTCGCTCGGCGATCCGGCAGGGGTCGGTCCCGAACTGATCGCTGCCGCCTGGGCGCGGCGCGAAGAGTTCGATTTGCCGCCGTTCTTCGTCGCCGGCGGGGCCGATGTACTCCGCGCCGCCGCCGCACAGCGCGGACTGGCGGTGCCGGTGGCCGAATTGTTCCATCCAGCCGAAGCACTCGACCATTTCGGTTACGCTTTACCCGTGCTGGCTGGAGCCGACGGCGCATATACGCCGGGCGCGCCAGACCGCAGCGGGGCTGAACTTGCGCTCGCTTCGCTGACCGAGGCGACGCAGCTGGTGCAGCGCGGCGAGGCAGCCGCGCTGGTGACCGCCCCCATCGCCAAGGCGCTGCTGGCCGAAGTCGGGTTCGACTTCCCCGGCCAAACCGAATTCGTTGCCGCCGCGTGCTCCTACGCGCCGGGCGATGCAGTGATGATGCTGGCGGGGCCGCAGTTGCGGACCGTGCCGCTGACCGTACACGTGGCGCTTCGGGATGTGCCCGGGCTGATCACCGCCGCGCTGATCGAGCGCAAGGCGCGGATCGTTGCGATGGCGCTGGTCCGCGATTTCGGGATCGAACATCCGCGCATCGCGGTTGCCGCGCTCAACCCCCATGCCGGCGAGCAAGGCCGGATGGGCGATGAGGACAGCCGCATCTTGGCCCCAGCCATTGCTGTGCTGGCGGCCGAAGGGATCGCGATCACCGGGCCGCACAGCGCCGACGGCCTGTTCACCGCGCATGCCCGCGGCAGCTATGACGTGGCGCTGTGCATGTATCACGATCAGGCCTTGATCCCGCTGAAAACGCTCGACTTCGACAGCGGGGTCAATGTCACGCTGGGCCTGCCGCTGGTCCGCACCAGCCCCGATCACGGCACCGCCTTCGGCATCGCCGGCACCGGTATCGCCGAAGCGGGAGCGATGATAGCGGCGATACGCATGGCCGGTGAATGCGCCGCGCGGCGCTATGGAGCCTGACCTCCTCCCCCCCTTGCGTGAAGTCATCGCGCGCCATGGTCTGCTCGCCACCAAGGCGCTCGGGCAGAACTTCCTGTTCGATGAACAACTGCTCGCGCGGATCGCGAAAATCCCGGGCAA
>JARXKR010000026.1:0-1195 GCA_030271565.1 Pseudomonadota bacterium | reverse complement strand
CCGCAATGGTCGAGCCTGACGCTGATGTTCCAGCACGAAGTCGCCGAGCGGATCGTCGCCGCGCCGGGGTCTTCGGCTTACGGGCGGCTGGCAGTGCTGGCGCAGTGGCGCTCCTCCGCCAAGCTCGCGATGAAAGTCCACCGCAGCGCCTTCACCCCCCCGCCCAAAGTCATGAGCGCGGTGGTGCATGTGGTGCCCCAGGAGATGCCGCAAGGCGTCTCGGCGCGGATGCTGGAGCGCGTGACTGAGGCCGCGTTCGGCCAGCGCCGGAAGATGCTGCGGCAGAGTTTGAAGGGATTGCCGGGGGCGTTGGATGCGCTCGAAGCGCTCGAGATAGATGCGCAGCGCCGCGCGGAGACTTTGAGCGTGGATGAATTTGTGGCAGTGGCGCGCCGACTTTCTTGATCCTCTCCATTTTGCGACGCCAAATGGGGAGGTGGCAGTCGCTCTTGCGGCTGACGGAGGGGTTTTGAACGCCAGCGCCGATACCCCTCCGTCACGCCTTGCGGGCGCGCCACCTCCCCATTTGCACTACGTGAAAATGGAGAGGACTTTAGGTGCCCGCCTTCTTCTGCCGCCGCCAAGCATGCAACAGCGGCTCGGTATAGCCGCTCGGCTGCTCGACACCTTTGAACACCAGCTCGCACGCCGCCTGAAACGCCAGACTGTCGGGCGTCAGCTGTTCATACCCCGGATCGCCCGAATTCTGCGCGTCGACCTTGGCCGCCATGCGGTGCAGCGCGTCCATCACTTGCGTTTGCGTGCACACCCCGTGCAGCAGCCAGTTGGCAATATGCTGCGAAGATATCCGCAGTGTGGCGCGGTCCTCCATCAGGCCGATGTCATTGATATCGGGTACTTTTGAGCACCCTACCCCGGCGTCGATCCAGCGCACGACATAGCCCAGCAGCCCTTGCGCATTGTTGTCGAGTTCCTCACGCACTTCGGCCTCGGACCAGTTGACCCCGTGCGCCAGCGGCACGGTCAACAGGTCGTCGAGCCCGGGTGTGCCGCGCTGCGCCAGTTCGCGCTGGACCGCGAAGACATCGACTGCATGGTAATGCATCGCATGCAGCGTGGCAGCGGTCGGCGATGGCACCCAGGCGGTGTTGGCGCCGGCCTTGGGGTGGCCGATCTTCTGGACCATCATGTCGGCCATCATGTCGGGCGCGGCCCACATGCCCTTGCCGATCTG
>JARXKR010000214.1 GCA_030271565.1 Pseudomonadota bacterium | reverse complement strand
TAGTGCATCGTGGTTAGCAAAAAGTTAGCGCCTTACTTGGGCGGGACCCAGTAAAAGGCGAAGCGCTTTACCTTGCCTTCGATCAGGTTTTTCTTGAACTTCTTGCGGGCGTCGTCGGCGCCTTCGATCGTGGTGCAGACAAGATGCGTCCCGCCCGAGGGCAAGGTCTCGATCGCGCTCACGCTGATCGACAGGTTGTTGCACATGGCAAGCACCTCGGGTTCGGGCAGTTTGATGTTCATCGCACGGGACATGGGCGAAGCTCCTGGCTGGTAAGCGGGAGCGCGAAGCGTGTCTCTCAGCCGCGGGTGCTTACAAGGCCAAATCCGCGCGGTGGCTCGCCTATGGGCGCATGGGCCGCGTAAGGCAAGGTGCGTGCCCGCTGCCGTTTAATCGCTCACTTAATTCGCTGGACAGCGGCGCTGACCCGCGCCAATTTGGGCCAAATCCACCCAACTGGAAGGGGAATCCCGATGGCCGCCTATCTCGTCTTCATCAAGGAACGCGAACACGATTCGGCGAAAATGGCGGACTACGCCGGCAAGGCCGGGGGTTCGCTCGCCGGGCACAACGCCAAGCCGCTCGCCTATTACGGCGCGATCGAGACGCTCGAGGGGCCCGAGGCGCTGGGCAGCGTGATCGTCGAATTCCCGACGATGGACGAAGCGCGGGCGTGGTACAAATCGGATGCCTACCAGCAGGCGCGGGCCGACCGCTTTGCCGGGGCCGATTACCGGGTGTTCCTCACGCAGGGGATGTAACCGGCGCTACTCGGCGCCGCGCGGACCTTCGTCTTCGAGGCCTTGTTCGCCCAGGCCGTCTTCGTCGTCGTCGTCGTTCCGCTCGCCGCGAAACGCGCCCATGTCGATGTGCCCCGATGAGACCATCTGGTTCATCGTATCGACCAGGTCGGGGGTGGAATCATCGTCGTTGTCGCCGATCCCGTCGTATTCAGGTTTCTCGGTCTCGCCCTCGCCAAAGTCCGAACCACGGCCGAGCGCTTCGTCGGCCAGCGTCTGGGCCTGCTCGCCGGCATCGTCCTGCGACCGGTTGTGCGCCTCGGGGGCTTGATCGTTGTCAGCCGCGTTCTTGTCGGCGATTGGGCTGCGCGGGGGAACGGTCATGAGGCTGGCTCCGGGTTTGGGGGTTCACTCCACCAATCCATTGGCCTGCATAGCGTTCCCTTACCCGGCGAGGCGGAGGTCGGCGGGCTCGCTCACCACGGGCCTGGGCTGGTCGAGCCAGATCCCGCGGGTGTCGTAAACCAGCTTGTCGGCGCGCTCGGCCAACGGCACCGCCCTGAACTGATCGTGATCGACCAGCACGATCAGCACTCCGGCCTCCTCGAGCGCGGTATCGATGTCGATCAGTTCGGCCTCGGTTCCGGCAAATTCGCGGGGCAGTTCGCTGGCGTAAGGCTCAACCACCTTGACGCGGGCCCCGAACTTGCGCGCCAAAGTCACCGCCACCAGCCGCGCCGGGCTCTCACGGAAGTCGTCGATATTGGCCTTGAAGGCGAGCCCGAGGCAGGCGACCTTGGCTTGCGGATTGGCTGCGATCAAGGCTTCGGCCTGCGCGATGACGTGGTGGATCTTGCCGTCGTTGACCCCGCGCGCGGTACGGATCAGCGGGGTCTGCTCGGGCGCGCCGTGGACGATGAACCACGGATCGACCGCGATGCAGTGCCCGCCCACGCCCGGGCCAGGGGTGAGGATGTTGACGCGGGGGTGGCGGTTGGCCAGCCGGATCACTTCCCACACGTCGAGGCCCATCTGGTCGGCGACCATCGACAGCTCGTTGGCGAAGGCGATGTTGACGTCGCGGTAGGCGTTCTCGACCAGCTTGGTCATTTCGGCCGAGCGGCTGTCGGTAACCACGCACTCACCGCGCACGAACAGCTTGTAGAAGGCTAGGGCTTTGCGCGCGCACCGCGGGGTGATCCCGCCGATCGAGCGGTCGTTGTTGGTCAGCTCTTCGAGGATTTTCCCCGGCAAGACGCGCTCCGGGCAGTAGGCAATCGATACGTCAGGAGTTTCATTGGTGCGCCCCGGGCATTTCAGATCGGGCCGCAGTTTGGCGATCAGATCGCGCAAGGCTTCGGTGGTGCCGACCGGCGAGGTCGATTCGAGAATCACGCAATCGCCCAGCTTGAGCGCAGCGGCGACAGCTTCGCCCGCAGCCAGCACATAGGAAATGTCGGGCGCGTGGTTCTCGTCGAACGGGGTCGGCACGGCGATGATGAACACATCGGCCGGGACGACCTTGGTCGATGCCTTGAGCATCCCGCGCTGGACCACGCCTTGAACCAGTCCGTCGAGATCGACTTCCTCGATATGGATTTCGCCGCGGTTGATCGTGTCGACTACGCTTTGCGACACATCGACCCCTTGCACCTTGCAACCGGCGCGCGCGACAATCGCTGCGGTCGGCAGCCCGATATATCCCAGTCCGACGACACAGACCGAGGGCTTAGCGCCAGAATTCTTAGGCGATTTCATTCCCGAGCAGCTCCACGATGCGGCTCGCGGCATGACCGTCCCCGAAAGGATTGTGCGCCCGCGCCATGTTTTCGTAAGCCGCCTTATCGTCGAGAAGATTGAACATTTCGGTAACGATAACTTTGGTGTCGGTGCCGACCAATTTGGCGGTCCCGGCGGTGACTCCTTCCGGCCGTTCGGTGGTCTCGCGCATCACCAGCACCGGCTTGCCCAAGGCAGGAGCTTCTTCCTGAATCCCGCCGCTGTCGGTCAGCATGATCTCGGCAAGGCCGAGCAGCCGGGCGAAATTGGGATAGTCGAGCGGCTCGATCAGCGCCACGTTTGGCAGACCGGAGAGCGCTGCGTCCATGACTTTGCGCACGTTCGGATTGGGATGTACCGGGAAGACCACCGCCACGTCGGGCCGCGCCGCGATCTGCCGGACGGCCGCGGCAATGGCTTCGAGCCCGCCGCCGAAGTTCTCGCGGCGGTGGCTGGTCACCCCGATGATCCGTTTGCCGGCAAACCGCGCTTCGATTTCGGCTAGGCCAGAAGCCAGTTGCGGCTCAGCGTCGATCCGCGCGGTCACCCAGTGCAGCGCATCGATCACGGTGTTGCCGGTGACGTGGACGCGGGCCGGATCGACCTGCTCATCGGTCAGCGCCTTGGCCGAAACGTCGGTTGGCGCAAAGTGCAGACTGGCGATCTGGCCGATGATCTTGCGGTTCACTTCCTCGGGCCAGGGCTGATAGATATTGCCCGAGCGCAGCCCGGCCTCGACATGATCGACCGGAATCTTGCGGTAGTATGCGGCGAGCGCCCCGGTCATCGCGGTGGCGGTATCGCCCTGCACCATCACCCGGTCG
>JARXKR010000213.1 GCA_030271565.1 Pseudomonadota bacterium | reverse complement strand
CGACGCGGAACTGCCAGTACGAGCCATCGGGCAGTGCCAGCCCCGCGCCCTGTCCGTCTTCGGACAACCCGGCCTCGATCCCCGGCCCGATGTGAAAGCGGATCGCATAGCCGACCTTGCCGGCCTTGCCCTTGCCCTTGGCCGGAACCAGCAGGTCTTCGCCGCGCAGTTCGGTGCCGTCGTCGCGCAGGATCAGGATGCGGCGATGGGTCAGCCCGTAACGCCCGACATAACCGTTGTGGCTGGCTTCGAGCCGGGTCGCGCCGCCCTGTTTTTCGCCATGCAGAGTGCGCCGGTCGAGATCGACTTCGGAAACCCCGCCGCCGATCTTGCCGCCCATCATCACTGCGGTCGAATTGGCGTCATCGATCACCAGCGTCGAATGCGCCGCGGTTGCGCGCAGGCCCTGTTCGAGCCGCACCGGGATGAGCCCGCCAGCGCAGGCCGAGCCGCCGCAGTTGACCACGATCCGCTGCCCGGCATGGCTGAATTCGAACGCCAGCGTCGAAGCGCAGCCCGATCGGGTGTGCTTGGCCAGCGGCGGCGGGGCGGCATCGAACTGCAGGATGCCCTTCTGCGCGACGACCCGCTGATAGCCCCACTGGCGCACATCGCGGAGCGGGCGGGTGCGCACGCCGCTCGCCTCGATCAGCGCCGCGACATCGCCGCCATCGACTGCCCAGGCGCCCTGCCACGAACCCAGCGAGCCGTCGCCGTGGGTCAAGGCCAGCAGCGGCGGAACCAGCAGCCCCATAATGGCCTCGAGCGCCTGCGGCGGATCGCGCCGCACCGCCTGGTAACAGGCGCGCAGGCGGACCATCAGGCCGATCGCCTCGATCTGCGCCAATGGGCTGCGCGACAACACGCCGCCGTCGTCCCCGACCAGTTCACCCAGCGCGCGGATCAGTCCGGCTTCACCGAACAGGCGGCGCGGCTTGCCTTCGGGCAGCAGCAGCCCGGCAGCGACAATCCCGCTCCACCCGGCGACTTCGGCGAGCAGGTCTTCGGAACGGCCGACGTTTTTATCGAGCCAGCGCGCGGTGTCGCCCAGCGCGGCGAGGACCTTGGCGCGCAGGGCCTTGTTGCTGCCCGACAGGATCAGCGGGGCGTGGACCAGCCAGTTGAGTTCGCGTGCGCCAGCATTGGCGAGAGTCCACGCCGGACCTTTGCCCGGGCGTGATGGATATTTGGGATTGGCACCCAGCCAAGCCGTGAGCACGCGTTCGGCCACCGGAGCGACCGCTTCGCGCGGTGCACAGGCTTCGAGATCGGCCAGCCACGAGAACGAATGGACCACCTTCTCAAGCGGCGGGGCGAGCCGCGCCGCCCCGGCAAAGTCGATCTGCGCGATCGGCGATTTGGCCCCGTGGACGAGGAAATGCCCGGCGCGCAGTGCGGTTCCGGCGATCCGGCTGCCCGGCAGCGGGTTGGAAACAGTCGCCAGCAGGCGCGGTTTGGCCGGCTTGCGGAACGGCGCCGATAGCGCCGAGCCCGAAATTCCGAACCGGTACGCCAGCCGGATCAGCCGCTCGCCCGCGCCCAGCGAAGGCGGCGCGAAATCGGCCAGCGCGAGCGCACGGCCCGGCTCGACCAGTTCGCCCGGGCTGGGCGCGGTTTCGGCGGCTTCGTTCACCAGGCCGCTCTCATCGCCGCTCGCCAACGGAATCGCGGCGATGTCGGCATCGGCTGCGCTGCGGTGCTGGAGGACAGTGCTGACCATCGTTCATCCCGCCCCCTTGAGCGCGGCAATATTGGCCGCGTAGTGCTCGGGTCCGCCCTTGAAGGTGGCGGTGCCGGCAACCAGTACGTCGGCCCCGGCGGAAACGCACTGCGGCGCGGTGATGAGATCGACCCCGCCGTCGACTTCGAGGAAGACCTGCCGCCCGCTCTTGTCGATCATCTTGCGCACCGCCTCGATCTTGCGCAGCTGGCTGTGGATGAAGCTCTGCCCGCCGAACCCCGGGTTGACGCTCATCACCAGCACCAGGTCGATATCGTCGATCAGGTAGTCGAGCATCTTGGCCGGAGTCGCCGGGTTGAGCGCAATGCCAGCCCGCTTGCCCAGCGCCTTGATCGCCTGCACGGTGCGGTGCGCGTGCGGCCCGGCTTCGGGGTGAAAGGTGATGATATCCGCGCCTGCCGCAGCGAAGGCTTCAAGGAAGTGATCGACCGGTTCGATCATCAGGTGAACATCGAACGGCTTGCTGGTGTGCGGGCGCAAGGCCTTTACCACGCCCGGGCCGATGGTCAGGTTGGGGACAAAATGCCCGTCCATCACGTCGACATGGATCCAGTCGGCCCCTGCAGCGTCAATCGCGCGGATTTCTTCACCCAGCCGCGCAAAGTCGGCCGAGAGGATCGAAGGCGAGATTAGCGGCGCAGGCATGGCGGGAAGCACGGCTCCTTGACTAGCGCTTAGTCACCACATCTAGGGGGGACAAGCGCGGATTCAGTCGTTTTCCACACTGCATCTCGCGAATCGTCCCGCGGGCATCGGGTTATGCCCAAGATTGACGCTCAAAGACCGAGGTGCCACAGCCCGGGAGCAATGTCGGCGTCACGCTCACCCACTGAAACCATGGCCGTAATGGCGCGCGAGACGGCGTGTCACTATGGGCAGGTGCCGCGTGAATTGGGCGGGTTGCCTGTCGAACCCGGCTTCCGGATTATCGCCGAGGATCAGTTCCTGCTGCGCTGCGAAAGCGGCTACGGCTATCACTACGTCCCCGGCACCGGGATCACGATCGAGCGCCCCGCCGGGGCCGATCCCGACGAGGAAACACTGTGGCTCAACGGCAGCGTCTATGCTGCGGTCGCGTGCCTCAATGGGCTCTATCCGCTCCACGCCTCAGCGGTTGCCTTTGGCGGGCAGGTGTTCGCTTTCACTGGACCGCCCGGCGCGGGCAAGAGCACCATGGTAACCGGGCTTGGCCTGCGCGGGCTGGCGATGTTTTGTGACGACACGTTGCTGCTCGACCTGTCCGACCCGATCCAGGTGATCGCGCTGCCCGGGCACAAACGGCTCAAGCTGACCGATCATGCATTGGCGCTGACCGGGCTCGCGGCAGAGCAGCCGGTCGGGGCCGATACCGGCAAGAGCTACGCCTTACCGCCGGCCGGCGACGTGCGCGAGCCGCTGCCCTTGGCGCGGTTGGTGTTTCTCGAGGAAGGCGCGGCACCGCTTTGGCAAGAGATTGTCGGCGCCGAGCGGTTTGTCCGGCTGGCCGACGATCATTATACGCAGACGCTCTATCACGAGGCGCAGCGTCCGGACCGGGCCGCGCTGTTCGCGCTGCGGGCGCGGCTGGCCGGGCAAGTCGCGATGGCGCGGCTGGTGCGGCCGCTTTCGCCCG
>JARXKR010000025.1:12795-18290 GCA_030271565.1 Pseudomonadota bacterium | reverse complement strand
TCGCCAGCTTCGCGGTCAAGATGCCGATGTGGCCGGTGCACACCTGGCTGCCCGATGCGCACGTCCAGGCACCGACCGCCGGCTCGGTGATCCTGGCCGGGGTTTTGCTCAAGATGGGCGGCTACGGCTTCATCCGGTTCTCGCTGCCGATGTTCCCTGCGGCGAGCGCAGATTACGCCTGGCTGATTTACGGCCTGTCGATGGTCGCGGTGGTTTACACCTCGCTGGTGGCGTTGGTGCAGACCGACATGAAGAAGCTGATCGCCTATTCGTCGGTGGCGCATATGGCGATTGTCACGGTCGGGCTGTTCGCGTTCAACACGCAAGGGCTCGAAGGTTCGATGATCGTGATGCTCAGCCACGGGCTCGTTTCGGCTGCATTGTTCCTCTGCGTCGGGGTGATTTACGACCGGCTGCATACCCGCGAGATCAGCCGTTACGGGGGGCTGTCGATCAACATGCCGTACTACGCGCTGCTGTTCATGCTGTTCACGATGGCCAGTGTAGGCCTGCCCGGAACCAGCGGTTTTATCGGCGAATTCCTGAGCATTGCCGGGATCTACCAGCAATCGAGCTGGGTCGCGTTTGTCAGCACCACCGGCATCATCCTGGGCGCGGCTTACATGCTGTACCTGTACCGCCGGATCGCGTTCGGCACCCAGACCAATGCCGACGCCGCCGCGATGCCCGATCTGAACCCGCGCGAATGGCTGATGCTCGCGCCAATTGCTGCGGCGGTGCTGTGGATGGGGGTCTATCCCGAAAGCTTCCTCGCCCCGATGCGCGGCGATATTCGCGCGATCGAGGCACGCTTGGCTGCAACCAAGCCAGCGGGTGACGCAAAGTTTGAAATGGGCAAGGCGCCGACACCTGCCGAAGCGCAAGCCAAGGGGGCGCACTGATGGACTGGATCCAGTCGCTGCGCATCGGTGCAGCCGAAGAATTGCTGAGCACTGTGGGGATCGCCCTGCTGGTTGGGTCGGCCTGGGGCCAGACCCGCCGCGATGCGCGCGCGATCACTTGGCTGGCAGTGCTGACGCTGATCGGGGCTGCCGTCATTACCGCACCCGCGCTGTGGCACGGCGTGCGCGGCGCGGAAGCCTTGGCCTTTAATGGACTTCTGTCGGGCGATGCTTTCGCCGCATTCGCCAAACTGCTGATCTACCTCGCTGCAGCGGCATCCCTTCTGGTCGCACCCGCATTCTTCGAGAAATACCGCGCAATGCGTAGCGAATACCCGGTGCTGGTGCTGTTCGCTGTCCTCGGCATGGGGATCATGGTCTCGGCGACCAACATGCTGACGCTCTACGTCGGGCTCGAACTCAATTCACTGTCGGCCTATGTGCTCGCGGCCTTCCTCAAGACCGACGAACGTTCGGCCGAGGCGGGGCTCAAGTATTTCGTGCTCGGCGCGCTAGCCAGCGGGATCCTGTTGTTCGGAATGAGCCTGACTTATGGCTTTACCGGCACGATCGGTTTTGCCGGAATTTCCGCCGCGCTCAACGGCCATGTGTCTCTGGGCGCGCTGTTCGGGCTGACTTTCGTGCTCTCGGGCCTCGCGTTCAAGATCAGCGCGGTGCCGTTCCACATGTGGACCCCCGATGTCTACGAAGGCGCGCCCACGCCCGTAACCACATTCTTCGCCTCAGCTCCCAAAGTGGCCGCGTTGGCCCTGACCATGCGGGTCGCGCTCGAAGCGTTCGGCAGCCAGGCCGCAGCATGGCAGCAGATCGTGACCTTTGCCGCGCTGGCATCGGTAGTGGTCGGTGCGCTCGGCGCGATCGGGCAGAGCAATCTCAAGCGGCTGCTGGCTTATTCGTCGATCAACAATGTCGGCTTCATGCTGGTCGGTCTCGCCAGCGCCACTCCGCAAGGCGCAGCGGCGATGCTGGTGTATCTGACGATCTATGTGCCGATGACCATCGGCGGTTTCGTTGCCATCCTGATGCTCAAGGACGCTGACGGCAACCAGCTTGAAGACATGGCCGACATCGCCGGGCTTTCTCGCACCCGCCCGATGCTCGCGCTGGGGCTGGGTTCGATCATGTTCTCGATGGCCGGAATTCCGTTCTTCTTCGGATTCTGGGGCAAGTTTGTGGTGTTCCAGTCGGCGGTCAACGCCGGGATGGTATGGCTTGCCGCTGCAGCAGCCGTGGCCAGCGTGATCGGCGCTTATTACTATCTCAAGGTCCTCAAGGTGATGTACTTTGACGAACCTGCAGGCCGCGTCACCGGGCGTAGTGACATGCTCCACGAATGGCTGCTGGCGAGCTGTGCGGTGTTCGTCTCACCGCTCGGCTACCTGGTGACCAAGGGCCTGACAGCGCTGACCATGACCGCAGCGGGCGTGCTGTTCCCACCGGTTTGATCCAGTTCGTCGCCAGCACCGGTTCGACCAACGCCGACCTTGCCGCGCGGATCAGTTCGCAAGAGCGGGTCGCGGAGGGTGACTGGCTGGTCGCTGACCGGCAGAGAGCAGGGAAGGGCCGACAAGGCCGCGAATGGTTCGACGGTGCGGGCAACTTCATGGGCTCGACGCTCGTCCTGTTGCAGGCGAGCGATCCTTCGGCAGGCACGTTGGCGCTGGTCGCCGGTCTCGCGGGTCTCGAAGCGGTCTCGCCGCTGGTCCCGCCGCCGCATATGGTGCAGCTCAAATGGCCCAACGATGTGCTGATTGGCGGCGCCAAGCTGTGCGGCATATTGCTTGAGCGGGTTGGCGACGCGGTGGTGGTAGGGGTAGGGGTGAACCTTGCCGCTGCCCCGCAGGTCGAGGGCAAGAGGACGGTTGCTCTGGCTGCGTTCGGCCCGGCGCCCGACCGCGACACCTTTGCCGCAGCGCTGGCGCAATGCTTCGACCTCGAACTTGAACGCTGGCGCACTTTCGGGCTTGAGCCTCTGCTTCGCCGCTGGCAAGCCGCCGCGCATCCCATTGGCACGCTGCTATCGGTTGGCGAGCCGGGTGAAGCTCCGGTCAAAGGCCAATTCGCGGGGCTTGCACCCGATGGAGCCTTGCAACTGCGGCTCGCAAACGGCACCACGCGGACCGTCCATGCGGGCGAAGTACGCTTAGGCGAGGAGAGCGGCGATGCTGCTGGCGATCGATAACGGTAACACCAATGTGAAATTCGCGCTGGTCGATGATGCAGGCGCGATCGTGCAGCGCTGGCGCATCGCCACCGACGTGCGCCGCACCGCCGACGAATACGCCGTCTGGCTCGACCAGCTGCTGCGGATGGAAGGCTTTGAACGCGCCGATGTGAATGCGGTGCTGATAGCCACCGTGGTGCCGCGCGCGCTGCACAACCTGCAGGTGCTGGCGCAGAAGTACTTCGAAGTGGAGGCGCTGATCGCTGGGCGCCCGCCGGTCGAATGGGGCATCCCGCTCAAGGTCGACGAGCCCCGCGCGCTCGGGGCTGACCGCGCGGTCAACGCGATTGCCGCGCAAGCGCTCGAAAGCGGTGACAAGATCGTGATCAGCTTCGGAACCGCTACCACTTTCGATCATATCGGTGCAGACGGCGCCTATCTTGGCGGCTCCATCGCCACCGGGGTCAGCCTGTCGCTCGACGCGCTGTACGAAGCCGCCGCAATGCTGCCGCGGATCGCCATCGAACCTCCGCCCACCGCCAGCGTCATCGGACGCGATACGGTCGGGCAAATGCAGATAGGGATTTACTGGGGCTATGTCAGCATGATCGAAGGAATGCTGGCGCGGATGAAAGCCGAGATCGGGCGTCCGGTCAAAGTGATCGCGACCGGCGGTCTTGCCTCGCTGTTCCAGCAGCATGGCGACCTGTTCGACCGGGTCGAGCCCGACTTGACGCTGCGCGGTATCGCCCAGCTTTACTCCACCAACTTCGGATCAAAATGACCAAAACCACCAATCACAAACCCGGTAATGAATTGCTGTTCTGCGCGCTCGGCGGGTCGGGCGAGATCGGGATGAACGTCAACCTCTACGGCTGCAACGGCAAGTGGCTGATGGTCGACTTGGGCATGACCTTCGGCGCCAACGAATACCCCGGCACCGAACTGGTCTTCGCCGATCTCGACTTCATCGAGGAGCGCAAGGCGGACCTGCTCGGGATCGTGCTGACCCACGCGCACGAAGACCACATCGGCGCGGTGCCCTATTTTGCGCAGGAACTTGGTGTGCCGCTCTACGCCACCCCGTTTACCGCCGCGCTGGTCACTGACAAGCTCGAGGAAGCCGGGATCGCGCGCGAGATCGAACTCAACGTGATCGATCACCTCGATCTCTTTCAGATTGGCCCGTTCGGCATTCGCTACGTGCCGTTGGCGCACTCGATCGCCGAGGGCAATGCGCTGGTGATCGAGACGCCGTACGGGCGGATTTTCCACACCGGTGACTGGAAACTCGACCCTGCGCCGCTGGTCGGCACCCCGGCGACCGCAGCCGAACTCACCGGAATCGGCGATGAAGGCGTGCTGGCACTGGTCTGCGATTCGACCAATGTCTTCAATCCCGAGGCATCGGGTTCCGAAGGCATGGTCCGCGATGGACTGCTGGCCGAAGTCGCCAAGCACAAAGGCAAGCGCGTGCTGGTCACCACTTTCGCTTCCAACGTCGCCCGGCTGCAGACGCTGGGCGAAGTCGCGGACGCGACCAAGCGGCGGCTGTGCGTTGCGGGCCGGTCGCTCGACCGGATCATCCGAACCGCCAAAGGCTGCGGCTATTTGCGCAATTTCCCCGATCTGGTGGACTTCCAGACTGCCATGGCTCTGCCGCGCGGCGAGGTTTTGATCCTCGCCACCGGCGGGCAGGGCGAGCCGCGCGCTGCGTTGTCGCGCGTGGCTGAGGAAAGCCATCAAATCGGTCTGTCAGCCGGCGATGTTGTGCTGTTTTCGAGCCGGCAGATCCCGGGCAATGAGGTGGCGATCGGACGCATCCAGAACCGCCTCGCCAGCCGCGACATTACGCTCGTGACCGACCGGCAGAGCGAGATCCACGTCTCAGGGCATCCCGGCAGGCCCGAACTCGAAGCACTGTATGGCTGGATAAGGCCACAGATACTGGTCCCGGTTCACGGCGAGATGCGTCACATGAAAGAACAGGGCCGGCTCGGCAAGGCGCGCGGGATTCCGCAAACCGTGGTGCAGGGCAATGGCGACCTCGTCCGGCTTGCTCCGGGCAAACCGGGCAAGATCGCCGAAGTTCGCAATGGCCGCCTGATCCTCGACGGTGACATTATTTCGCCTGCGAACGGAGAAGCCATCGTGATGCGGCGGCGACTGGCGCAGAATGGACTGGTTATCGTGGTGCTGGGGGCAAAAGGTCATGTTCAGGTCGAATCGCTCGGGCTGCCGCTCGAAGAAGACCACGATGGTTTCGTTGCTGAGGCCCAGAAGGATGTCGCTGCTGCATTGACCAAGCTTAAGGGAGCACAGCGTCAGGACAAGGAAGTGGTGCTTGAAGCTGCACGCCTTGCCGCGCGCCGTGCCGCGCAGCGCTGGTCGGGCAAAAAGCCGCAAGT
>JARXKR010000025.1:2032-12695 GCA_030271565.1 Pseudomonadota bacterium | reverse complement strand
GGCTGGCTGACCGTCGACAGCATCGACGTCACCCGCTGGTTCGGCAGCTAGTTTCGCAACCGCTCGATCGCCTGCGCCAGCGACACGTAAAGCTTGCCCATATCCGATGATAGCAGCGTCACGCCAAGCGCATGCCCATCGCGGGTGGACAGCAACTGGCGCAGCATTGCCTCGAAATCGTGGATGTAGCGGCTGACGTGATCGCGGAAATCGCGGTCGGCTTCGTAAAGCTGCGCCACGGCCTTGGCCTCGGGTGCGTCGAGTAAGCGGACTGCGCGGCGGGTGAAAATGCCGCGGTCGCCTTTGAGATAGGCCGCCCAGGCGGTGTCGGTCACATCGCTGTCGAGCGCGCGGGCGATATCAATCGCGTTCGAATTGAGGCTCTCGGTAATCAGCGCAACGCGGCGGGCAAAATCGTGATCGACCTGCTCTTCGGCGCGGGTTCGAGCGTGCGCCACACGGCGCTCGAGGTTGCCGGCGAGTTCATTGACCTTGGCGAGTTGATCGCGCAATTGAACCGCAGCTTCGCGGCTCGCGCTGGCGGCCTTGGCTGAGGCTTCCTCTAGCTGGCCGGCAATTTCAGCAGCGCGCTCGCGCAACGCAGTGTCGATTGCCGCGCCGCTTTCTTCACCGATCCGCCCGGCCAGAGCCGAAATCGAATGCGCGCTCATCGTCGCTATTCCGGCGACGGCATCGCGTGCCGACGCGTTGAGTTGTTCGATCGATTTGGTCAACTGGCCTTGCGCCAGTTCAGCCACCGACAGGCTCTCGGTCCGTACCGTGTCGAGCGCGTTCTGCAGTTCGGCGAGGCTCGCAGCGTGCTGTGCTTGCGACTGGGCCACCTGACCATGCAGCGCGGTCATCTGCTCGACTGCGCCGGTCAAGGCCTCGCGGCTTTGTCCGGTCTGCGCGAGCAGGGTTTCGCCGCGTGATGCCGCTTCACCCGACAGCGCGTGGACCGCGCGGACGCGTTCCTCGATCTTGCCGAGGCGGCTTTCGCTGGTCCCGATCGCTGCCGGCAAGTTCTCACTGGTGTGCTGCACGCTGGCCTGGATGAGCTCGAGCAGGCGTACCGCATTGTCGGTCAAGACGGCGACCGCGCTGTCGGTCGCGGAGATTGCCGAATTGCTGGCGCTGAGGCTTTCCGAGATGGATGCAACGCTCGCGCTCAGCTTGCCTTCTGCTTCGCCGCCCTGTGCCGCGATGTTCGCGATCTGGCTTGAGAACGCCGCCAGTCGCTCGCCGATTTCACCATTGCGCGCTTGCAATGCGGCAAGGTGGTTATCCTGTGCACTGCGCTGGCTGGCAACTGCTTCGTCAAGCGCCGACATCTGCTCGCCGAGACGGGCGACGAACTGATCGTGCCGCGTGTCGAATTCACTTTGCCGCTGATCGAGTTCGGCTGCGAACAGCCGGTCGCGTTCGGCCAGACGTTCGTCGACCTGAGCGGCCTCTGCAGTCAGTTCGGCCAGCCGCGCGCGCGCCGAATCCATTGCCTTGCGATCGATTTCGCCGACCTGGTTGATCGCGGCCCGGAGGTCAGTCTCAAGTTGGGCGATCGCCCCGCGCCAGGCTTCGAGCGCGCCGTTCTCACCTTCGCGCAGCGAGCGCGCCAGCGCGGAGCTTTCATCGCGCACTGCGCTGAGCCGCGCCCGCAGCGAAGTCAGGCTTTCGGCTTCCTGCTGATCGAGCGTGGTGCGCACATCCGCCAGTTCTTCGCCGAGCGCGGCGGCCCGGCTGCGGATCGCGGCGAGCGCTTCCACTTCGCGGCTATCGATCTCGGCACGAACCTGTTCGCCGCCTTCCGCCAGCGCAGCAAAGCGCTGTTCGGCGATCGTTCCAAGCTGGTCGGTCTGGCGGGTGAATTCAGCAATGGTCTCATCGACCAGCCCGCGCAGGTTAAGCACCTGCCGCTCGCTCGCCTGGCCAAATTCGTTGAGCTTCTTGAACCCGGTGATCAGGCCATCAAGCTGAGCGTGCGCAGAGCGGCCCGCTGTCCCGATGTTGTTGGTCACATCCTTGGCCGAGCTGGCGATCACCGGCAGCTGGCTGCGCAGCTTTTCCATATTTTCGAGCGCGGCACTGCTGACGTCCCCGATTGCATCGATCCGGGTGCCGTTGTCATGGATCAGGCTGACCAGGCGCTCGGCGTGCTGCGACAGGCGTTCGGTTGCCACCCGGCCCAGCGAATCGATATCGCGTGACTGGGCCGCGATGAATTCGCGGGCCAGGCTCAGTTCGCGATTAACCGTAGTCAGCCGCTCTTCGAGCTTGAGCGCTTCATCGCTCAGCATCCGTGCGGTTTCGCCAAATCGGACGGCTTCGCGGCGGCTGTTGCGCATCGTCAGCAGCCAGACCACCGCGACGAGTACGACCGGGACCGCCCAATCACGCAGCCACCCGGTCCATAGGATGAGGTCGCTGGCGTCTCGCATCGCGTCGAAGTTGGCCACGAGAAACAGCGCGGTCCAACCGATCACGGCCGCAACGGCGAGCAAGGCCGCAGCCAGCGCCCCCCAGCGCCGCTTTGGACGAGGGGTGGGCTCTTCCCACCAGTCATCTTCGGTAGCGACATGTTCAAGGATGAGTTCGTCGGTCTCGCTCGCTTCGACAAGCGGCTGCGTTTCGACGGCGGCGATGGTTCCCCTGGTCATGGCACTATGTTTACCATGAATAGGCGGAGGATAAACCCCGGTTTAACCACTCCCCGTTACCGTGCCCTGCATGGCTTATGAAGCAGGTGCCCTCGACGCGACCCTTGCCGCAGCTGCGGGTGCCGATCCCGCGCTGTTTAGCGAACTACGTCAAGCGTTTAGCGACAGCGTCGCGCGCCAGCTCGACCTGTTGCGGCGGTCGCGCTGCGATGGCAATTGGCAAATGGCGGCACTGCGCTTGAAAGGGGTTGCGGCCAGTTTTCACGCCGAACCGCTGCTGGTGCTGGCTGAAGAGGCGATCGAGGGAGCCCCGGGCGATCCCAGCGTCCTGCGACGGATCGCGCTGTTTCTGGACGATTTTTCGGCGGCCTGAGCCATCGTTCGAAGCGCTGCCAGCGCAATCGCTTGGCACTGTGCGTTGCCTCCCCTAAAAGCGCTGCCTAACCCCCGATTGCACGGAGACAGAGGCTGCGGGTCGCGTTGTTATCTTTGGTCGAGCCATCTGCGGAGGGCCATGTTCCGCGTGCTTTGCTGCGCGTGGGCGGGCTTACGGTGGCGCGGCAGCAACTGGGGATCGCGCTCGCGCTGGAGTGCGAGCGGATCATCTGTCTGGCGCCAGGGTTAACCCCGGACATTCTGCAACTGCAGCACCTCGCCGAAGCACGCGGGGCTCAATTCAACGTTATCTCAGGGCCGCGCCCGCTGCTCGGGCTGATCAACACCGGCGATGAGGTGATCGCGCTGGCGGACGGGCTATTCAGCTCGACCGCTGAGACGGTCGATCTGCTGTCGGAAAGTCAGGGTGTGCTGGTCCAACCGATCGAGCAGGGTCTTGCTGCCGGATTTGAACGGATCGATTTGAATCACGCTGCCGCCGGTGCAATCCGCATTCCGGGGCGTCTTGTTGAGCAGATCGCTACCCTTCCGGCTGATTGCGACCCAATCTCGGCGTTGCAGCGGATCGCGTTGCAGGCCGGAATTCGCCAGCGGCAAATTCCCACTCCGGGGCAGGACGGGCTGTTCTGGACCCTGGTGCGCAGCGACGCTGAAGCGCACACGATCGAGCCGCAATGGATCCGTCAGCGCACCCGCGACACCGTCCCGTTGGGGCCGGCGCGTGGGCTCGCGCTGCTGGCAGTGCGCAGCTTCGGACCGGCGCTGCTCCACGCCGGAACCGGGTCGCGCGCGCTGGTGATCGCCGCCGTGGTTCTGGCGCTGCTTGCGCTGGGTGCGGGTTGGCTCGCCTTGCCTGTGCTTGGGCTGGGCTTGATTGGGGTTGGCTGGATATTGCGCGAAAGCGCTGCCTTGCTCGCCCGGATCGAGCACGAGGCTGCGCCCAAACGGCGCGGGATCGACAGCTTGACGGCTTATGGCTGGGCGCTCGACGCGGTAATTATCTTGCTGTTTGGCTGGGGTGCGGGGATCGACCCGGCGCACTCATTGCTCGACCGGATGTTCCCGCCGTTCATGCTGATCGCGCAATTGCGCATCGTTGCAGCGATCCACGATGGCCGCTGGGGCGCTTGGCTAACCGATCGCAGCTTGCTGTCGCTCGCCCTGATGGGGGCGATCCTCGGCCGGATCGGCAGTGAGGCCGCGCACGTCGGAGCAATTGTCGCGGCAATCGCGGCGTTGGCCCTGCTCGGCAGCAAATCTCGGCTAACGCGACCTTAACCAAGCAGCGCTATGGCCATGCCCATGGACCAGGAAATTGCCCAGCTGGACGCAGACGCGAGCGTCGAGGCCGTCTTGCGCGACGAACTGGCGCAGGGCGATGCGCTGATCGGCACTATTGCACCGATCTTGCGGCATTTGCTGGCAAACGACGAGCATTCGGTCTTCAGCGACGAGATCATCTCGCGGGTCCGCGGGATGATGGCCGATGTCGCTCGCCAGATTTTGACCGAACTGGCAGTTGCTGGCGGAAATCCGGACGAACGCGACCATTCGCCTGACCAGATCGCGGCGCTGGTCGAAGGTCTGGTGGGCCACGGCGCGTTTCTTGCGCACGTTCACGCGCTCGCACTCGAGTGGCAGTTGACCGAACGCATGCAGGCGCGATTGGCGCTCGATCCGGTGCTGTCACCGTTGCTGCAGGCGCTGATCGCCTCAAGCGAAGCGCCGGTGGCGTCGAGTGCGATGGCCCTGCTCGCTTCGCAGGCTCGCTTTGCCACCAGCCAGCGCCGGATGCAGCTGCCGTTGAGCGAACTGCCGGGCGATTTGCTCCATGTCGCGTTGCTGACGCTGCGCGGCCATGCCGGAGACGATGCTGCGGGGCAGACTGCCGCCACGTCGGCAGAACAGGCAATTCGTGCACGCTTTGACGAAAGCCGCAGTCGGCTCGGCCTGATTTCGCGGATCGTGACCGGGATGGGCGGCGGCGCGACAGTGGCTCTGGCGATCACGCACGCTGGCGTTGGCATCTTCCTCAGCGCGCTGACGCTCGCCTCGGGTCAGGACCGCGATATGGCCGTGCTTGCAACCAACGAAGGGCAGCTCGCCCGCTTGGCGCTCGCGCTGCGAGCGTCGGGGCTCAAACCGCAGTCAATCGAAGAGCAGTTCGTCTCCTTGCACCCCGAAGTCGCACTGCCTGCCGGGTTCGAACAACTGGGCAGCGACCAGGCGGCGGCTTTGCTGGCCCGCTCGGCCAGCTTCCCGGGCGGTTGAACAGCGATGAGCGAAGCCGGGCCGGTTCTGGCAATCGGACAGTGCGATGCGGGCGGCCAACTGGTCAGCGCCGGAGAGCCTCTGGCCGGGTTGCAACTGGCCTGCGGGGGGACTTTGCCGGGCACGATCGCCATTCCTGCACTCTACGAACTGGTCGCGAAGGTGCGCCAGTTCGGTTTGAAACTGGCGCGGGTTATCCGTGCTCACGATGGCCATGAGATAATCACTGCCTGGATCGAGGCCGGGCCGGCCGACGAAGGGGATGGATGCACCATTCGAGTAACCAGCTGGCAAGGCGGGCCGCCGGCCCCTGACGATCCCGCTGCGATCAGCGAGCATCGCGCAGAAATCGACCGCACGCTCGCCGAATTGTCGGCGCAATTGGATGCGAACCAGTCGGTGCGCAGCGTCGAGGCCAATGCCGCCGACCTGACCCAGCTGGCTGCGGCGATGCAGGCTGGATTAGGGCAGCCGTGGACGGATTTCGTTGAGATCGACGGTGCCGCTCACGAGCAGCCGATGCACTGGCGTTTGCTCGATGGAGCGGAAGCCAGGGTGGCGGGATCGGATCGCCGCTGGCGCGCTAGTCTGCTCCCGCACGAAGTCCCGGGCTCCGGACCGGTGGGCTTCGAATTGTGCCTGACTGCAGATAGTCCACTGACTGCGCCTCCACCCGCAGCTGCAACGCCAAACGTGGTTCTGCCGAACAACAGCCAAGGGCTGGTGGGGCGCGACATTGCGCCAGTACTGCGTCAGCCGATTGCGCGGATCATCGCCAATGCCGAGACGATTCGCACCCGGATGGCTGGCCCGCTCGCCGAGGAATATAGCCAGTACGCTGCCGATATTGCCTCAGCCGGGCAGCACTTGCTCGCATTGGTCGAGGACCTTGCCGATCTCGAGGTGGTCGAAGCCGACCAGTTCAACACTGCGCCCGACCGGATCGACCTCGCCGATGTCGCTCGCCGGGCCGCCGGAATCCTTGGGGTGCGTGCGGGCGAACGCGGGATCGCGATCGATGCGCCCAAGCTGGGCGAGACCCTGCCAGCGATTGCCGAATTCCGCCGGGTTTTGCAGGTACTGCTCAACCTTGTCGGCAACGCGATCCGCTACGCTCCGGACAATTCATCGGTGTGGATCAGGCTCGAGGACGCCGGCAACCGCGCACGGATCATCGTTGCCGATCAAGGCCCGGGGCTAACCGAAGAGCAACAGGTCAAAGTGTTCGAGAAATTCGAACGCCTTGGCCGCAGCGGCGAAGATGGAGGCTCCGGCCTGGGGCTCTACATCTCGCGCCGCCTCGCCCGCGCCATGGGCGGCGACCTGCTGGTGGAAAGCGCGCCCGGGCAGGGCGCGCGATTTGTCCTCGAAGTGCCGGCCGACCTACTGGCGTTGGCCCCCACTACGGCGCACCAGGACGATGGCGAGTAGCCCGACCGCCGCAAGGATCGCACCCTTGTAGGTCCATTCGCTCTGCCCGAGCATGAAGCTGTCAGCCGGCCATTTGATAAAGCCAAGGCCTTGTCCGACCCAAAGCAGACCCATCAGGACTGCCAGAGCCCCCACGATCGTAACCAGCATTTTTACCAAGCCCATCGAAAAACCTCCCGCAGCGGACACGTCGCATGTGCCGCGCGGCGGGTTGTCCGCGATTGTCTAGCGCTTGTCGAGTGAAACGTAATCGCGCGAAGTCGGGCCGGTATAGAGCTGACGCGGGCGACCGATCTTCTGGCCGGGATCGGAAATCATCTCGTTCCACTGCGCGACCCAGCCCACGGTCCGCGCCAAAGCGAACAGCACGGTGAACATCGTGGTCGGGAAGCCGATCGCCGAGAGGATGATTCCCGAATAGAAATCGACGTTGGGGAACAGCTTCTTTTCGATGAAATACGGGTCGCTTAGCGCCATTTCCTCAAGCTGCAGCGCAACGTCGAAGATCGGATCCTTAACCTTCAGTGCGGCGAGCACTTCGCGCACCGTCTGTTGCATGACCGTCGCCCGCGGATCGTAGTTCTTGTAGACGCGGTGGCCGAAGCCCATCAGGCGGAACGGATCGTTCTTGTCCTTGGCCCGCGCGATGTAGTGTGGAATCTGGTCAGGGGTGCCGATCTCTTTGAGCATGTTGAGCGCGGCCTCGTTGGCGCCGCCATGCGCCGGGCCCCACAGACACGCGATTCCGGCCGCGATGCAGGCAAACGGATTGGCACCCGACGAACCGGCAAGCCGCACGGTCGAGGTCGAGGCGTTCTGCTCGTGATCGGCGTGGAGGATGAAGATCCGGTCGAGCGCGCGCTCGACCACCGGGTTGACCTCGTACTTCTCGGCCGGAACGCCGAAGGTCATGCGCAGGAAATTGCCGGTGTAGCTCAGCGAGTTGTCGGGATAGACAAACGGCTGCCCCACCGAATATTTATAAGCGGCGGCCGCGATCGTCGGCATCTTGGCGACAAGGCGGTGCGAGCTGATCTTGCGGTGCACCGGATCGGCGATGTCGGTCGAATCATGATAGAACGCCGAGAGCGCGCCGACCACGCCGCACATGATCGCCATCGGGTGCGCATCGCGCCGAAACCCGCGATAAAAGGTCATCAGCTGCTCATGCAGCATGGTGTGGCGGGAGATGGTGTGGCTGAAATCCTTGAGCTGGCCAGGACTTGGCAGCTCACCGTTGAGCAGCAGGTAGCTGACTTCCATGAAGCTCGAATGTTCGGCCAGCTGCCCGATCGGGTAGCCGCGGTGAAGCAGCACGCCTTCGTCACCGTCGATATAGGTCAGCGCGCTTTCGCAGCTGGCGGTCGAGGTGAACCCCGGGTCGTAGGTAAACATGCCGGTCTGGGCATAGAGTTTGCGGATATCGATCACGTCGGGGCCGACCGATCCCGACACGACGGGATAGGTGTATTCCTCATTGCCTGCGATCAGCCTGGCGTCGTTGCTCACCTGTTACACTCCCTCGTGCTGACCGGACCGGGCTGGAGGTCCGCGATGGGGCAGCATCTGCCCCAAGATTGCGCCCCGCGCCAGCGATTCCGGCGTGAACTGACTACCCTGGGGAGGAGACCAACCGGTTAGCATGGTCCTAGGGACTTGCGCCAGCATCTCCGCAGGGGCGCTTGCATCCGTGCGCTCCTTCCTGTCAGGTAACCATCATGGCCAGCGATGCCACACCCCTGGTGCCGATGGGCAGCGAAACGCCGCAAAGCGCTGCACTGCAGCATAAGCATTGGCGCAAGGTTTGGGACTTGTCCAGCGGACTTGTGCGGGCTGAGCAATTCCTCGCTGCCTCGCAATTCGAGCTGGCAAACTGGTTGGTCGTGGCCTTCGCTGCCGGGATCGCCGCGTGGTTTGCCGCAAGCAACGCCGCGCAATGGCTTGGGGTAATTTCGGCGGCGCTGGCAGTGGCGCTGGGTGCGGCAGCGGCGTTCCGCAGCGAGGGGCGCTTTCCCTTTCTGCGCCGCAGTGCGATCATGGCCGGGCTGACCGTTGCGATTGGCTGCAGCTTCGTCTGGGCCAAATCGTCGCTGGTCGGCACCGAGCCGATTGCGCGGCCAACCGTAACCTGGCTGACCGGGCGGCTGCTGGTTCGCGAGGAGCAGCCGGCTCAAGAGCGCGTGCGCTTGCGGCTCGCCGTCCGCGAACCCGACACGGGCCGCGCGATGCAGGTTCGGGTCAACCTCGACAGCGCCAATGACCGGCCCGAACTGGCCGAAGGCGCGGTAGTCAAGCTGCGAGCGAGGTTGGTTCCACCCGCGCCGCCGATGCTGCCGGGTGGCTATGACTTTGCCCGCGCCGCATGGTTCTCGGGCATCGCCGCGACCGGTTCGGTGCTTGGTCCGGTCACTGTAATCAGCCCGGGCGATCAGGACAGCGCGATGCGGCGGTTGCAACG
Source organism: Pseudomonadota bacterium (assembly GCA_030271565.1). Lineage (GTDB taxonomy): Bacteria > Pseudomonadota > Alphaproteobacteria > Sphingomonadales > Sphingomonadaceae > Novosphingobium. The sequence continues at coordinate 3,485 of JARXKR010000025.1, read as the reverse complement.
CAGCCTCTCACACCACGTCCGCGAACACTTGCAAGGCTCGCCCGGCGCACTGGCCGCCGCCTTTGCCAGCGGTGACCGCGGGGCAATCGCGCCCGAAGACGAGGATGCGATGCGCGATGCGGGGCTTACCCACTTGCTCTCGATCAGCGGGCTGCATGTCAGCGCGGTGATTGCCGGGGCCTATTTCATCGCGCTGCGGTTTCTGGCGTTATTTCCCTGGCTGGCGCTGAGGGTGCGGGTTCCGATCATGGCGGCTGGAGCGGGTGCTGCAGCCGGGATTTTTTACACCGTCCTGACCGGAGCCGAGGTGCCGACCATTCGATCGTGCATCGCCGCAGTGCTGGTCATGCTCGCGCTGGTCCTGGGACGCGAGCCGCTGAGCATGCGGATGATCGCAGTGGGCGCGCTGCTGGTGCTGCTGGTCTGGCCCGAAGCGGTGGTTAGCCCGGGCTTCCAGATGAGCTTCGCCTCGGTCATCGCGATCGTCGCGCTGCACAGCGCTGCGCCGCTGCGGGCCTACAATACGCCGCGCGAGGAACCGCTGTGGGCGCGCTGGTCGCGGCAGCTGGCGATGTTGCTGCTGACCGGGGTGGTGATCGAGCTGGCCTTGATGCCGATCGGCCTGTTCCACTTCCACCGTGCCGGGGTTTACGGGGCGCTCGCCAATGTGATCGCGATACCGCTGACTACGCTAGCTTCGATGCCGCTGATCGCGCTCGCTTTGCTGTTTGACGCGATTGGCGCGGGCGCGCCGTTCTGGTGGCTCGCGGGCAAGTCGCTCGAACTGCTGCTGGGGCTGGCGCACTGGACCGCAGGCATGCCCGGCGCGGTGACGATGATGCCGGCGATGGGCGAGGGCGCCTTTGCCTTGTTCGTCGCGGGCGGGCTATGGCTGGCGCTGTGGCGCGGGCGGGTGCGGCTGGCGGGGCTGGTCCCGGCGGTATTGGGGCTGGTGCTTCTTCTTCAGGTGCGTGCGCCGGATTTGCTGGTTTCGGGCGACGGTCGTCATGTCGGGATCACCGGAGAGGCTGCGGACGACTTGCTGGTGCTGCGCGACAGCCGCAGTGACTATACCCGCGACAACCTGACCGAGACCGCCGGGATGGACGGCGAGCTGCGGTTGCTCGACGACTGGCCGGGCGCGCGGTGCAATCCGGCTTACTGCGCGATCACCCTCAATCGCGGCGGGCGCGACTGGCGGGTGCTGATGGCGCGGGGCAGGACGATGGTCCCCGAACGCGCTCTCGCTGCCGCCTGCGAGCGCGCCGATGTGGTGGTCTCAGAGCGTTACCTGCCATGGTCGTGCAAGCCGCGCTGGCTCAAGGCCGACCGCGACCTGCTTGAGCGGAGCGGCGGCTTGACCATCAATTTCGCCGACCGACAAATCGAGACTGTCGCGCAGGGCGAGGGCGCACATGGCTGGTGGAACCCACCCGAACGCCTGCCGCGCAAG
>JARXKR010000025.1:0-1932 GCA_030271565.1 Pseudomonadota bacterium | reverse complement strand
GCAGGGCGAGGGCGCACATGGCTGGTGGAACCCACCCGAACGCCTGCCGCGCAAGCCCTTCGCCCCGCAACCGAGCGGCAGCGCCGAGGCTGACGCCGCCGATGCGGTTATCGCCGTACCTGCCAACCGCGCTCAGTGATAGCGGCGGAGAAGTCCGGCGAGCTTGCCCTGAACCACGACTTCGCGCGGATCGTAGACTTGCGGTTCGTAAGCTGCGTTGGCCGGATCGAGCCGAACCCGGCCGTCCTGACGGCGCAGGTACTTAAGCGTCGCTTCCTCGCCGCGCACCAAGGCCACCACAATCTCACCGTCGCGCGCCGTATCGGTGCGGCGGATCAGCGCGTAGTCGCCGTCAAGGATGCCCGCTTCGATCATCGAATCGCCCGAAACTTCGAGCGCGTAATGCTCGCCTGCGCCGAGAAGGGCAGCCGGCACCGGCAGCATCGCTCCCGTTTCCAGCGCCTCGATCGGCATACCCGCAGCGATTCTGCCGTGGAGCGGGATTTCGATCACGTCGTTGGCCGGGGCCGGGCGGCGCTCGGGCGGGCGGATCACCGCGGCACCAGCGTTGCTGTTGGCGGCCATGACCGGCGCCTTGACCGAGACATCTTCAGGCTGGCGGATCACTTCGAGCGCGCGCGCGCGGTTGGGCAGGCGGCGGATGAACCCGCGTTCCTCGAGCGCCGAAATCAATCGGTGCACCCCTGACTTCGATTTGAGGTCGAGCGCTTCCTTCATTTCTTCGAACGAAGGCGACACCCCCGTCTCCTCGAGCCGGACCTGGATGAAGCGGATCAGTTCGTGCTGCTTGCGGGTCAGCATGCGCGTCACTCCCATATGAAGCGGGCCGAAACACCGATGTTCCTGCGCCGTTCAGTGAACGAATGCGGAACAAGTAAGCAACCTGATGATTCGCGTCAAGCAATTCCGCCATTCTCGAGCAGATAAACTGGGACAGCCGTTCCAGCCGCGGCAGCCGGTGCTCCAGCGGGACGCTCGATCAACGCGTTACTGGCCGCCAGTGTCGTCAGTGCGCCGCTGTCCTGATTGCGCAGCGGGCTCACTTGTGCACCGTCCCACTGCGCCCTGATGAATTCGCGCCTTGCGCCGCCGGCTGCCATTTCGGCTCCCAAGGCAGCTGTGATCGGGCGCGGCAGCGGCGCACCCGACCCTAACAGCGCCCTCAGCAAAGGCAGCAGGAACAGGTAGGCCGTGACGTGGCTCGATACCGGATTGCCGGGCAGACCGAGCACCAGCGTGCGGCCCTTGCGTGCGACCAGCAGCGGTTTGCCCGGCTTGATCGCCACCCGCCAGAAATCGATGCTCGCCCCCCATTGTTCGAGCGCAGGGCGGAGCAAGTCATGGTCGCCGACTGAAGCGCCGCCGCTGGTCACGATAACATCTGCAACGGTTGCGCCGTCTAACGCTGCAACGATGGCATCGAGGCGGTCGGGTACCGGCGGGCCGTGGCTGATCCGGCAGGGCAGTGCCGTCGCCATTGCCGCCAGCATGGCGCCGTTGCTCGCGGGGATCTGGTGCACCGCGCAGTTTTCTGGATCGCTCGCCAGTTCATCGCCAGTGTCGATGATCGTCAGCCGGACCGCGCGGCGCACCGCGATCAGGCGGTGACCGGCGGAAATCACCAAGGCGATCTGCGCCGGACCCAGCCTCGCTCCGGCTGGAAGCAGCTCGCGTCCCGCCACAAAATCCATTCCCGCCGCGCGGATGTGCCTGGCGGCTCCCGGATTTTGGGTTAGCGCCAGCTTATCCCCGTCGCGCTGGCAATTTTCCTGCAGGACCACCCGGTCGCAGCCACCGGGTAGCAACGCCCCGGTGGCAATCCGTACTGCCTCGTGCTGACCGATCGAACCGGCAAACGGATGCCCGCAGGCGCTTTCGCCGATTACGCGCCACGGTCCGGGCAAATCGGCC
>JARXKR010000212.1 GCA_030271565.1 Pseudomonadota bacterium | reverse complement strand
AGCAGTTCGATATCGCGCGCGATCAGCTTCTGCCGGTAAAAGCTTTCCAGCATCACGTTGCGGGTGCCGAGCAGCCCGGCTTTCCCGATCCCGTCCGCCTGCATTTTCGCCGCGACGCAATCGGCGATGTGGATCACCGGGACTTTGACCGCACTGGCCACCTGATCATAGACCTTGTGCATCGAATTGGCGCCGATGATAATCGCGGTCGCGCCGGCCTTTTCGAGCCGCTTGGCGCTGTCTGCCAGCACGCCCGCCGCGCGCTTCCATTGCTCGGGCGTTGAGAGCCGCGACAGGTCGGTGAAGTCGAGGCTCTCGATCAGCAACGGCGCGCTGCTGCGCATGCCTGCGCGGGCCTGCACCAGCTTGTTGATGCGCTCGTAGTAACTGCGGGTCGAAAGCCAGCTCATACCGCCAATCAGGCCAAGTTTGCGCAAGGTCGAAGTCTCCTGGAACTGGATGGAAGGCCCCCATTCACCGCGCCTTTACGCAAAGGGCAGTGCGGCGTCCAGTTCAGCGCGGCGGACTTGCGACGGCTTGCAGGAATGCCGCGACATCTGCCGCGCTGCGCTGCGCAACCTCTTCGTGCGGCAAGTGCCCTGCGTCGGGATAGACGATCAGCTTGCTGCCGAAGATGCCCTGATGAAACCACTGAGCTGCTTGCGGCGAAATAATCCGGTCATGCGCGCCCCACAAGATCAGCACCGGCAGTCGGAGCGCGGCCAGGTCACCTTGCGCAAATGTGGTAAAACCGCGTCCAAACCGGTCCAGCGTGGCTTGGCGGTTGCCGGGATAGCGCAACAATTCCCAGTAACGGTCGACTGCACCGGGCGTGGCAACAGCCTGATTGAAGACCGATTGTTGCAAGCTCTGCTCAACCAGCGAGCGCGGAGTAATGTGCAGGATGAGATTGCGCAGCACAGGAGTGCGCGCGAGCGTGAAGCCGATGTTGCCCGGCTGCTTGCCGAACGGCGGCGCGCCGCCGCTGTCGATCAGGATCAGCGCGGTCAGCCGGTCGGCGTGACCAAGCGCATAGTGCAGCGCATTTCCGCCGCCCATCGAATTGCCGGCCAGCGCAAATTTGGTCAGGCCCAGCTTGTCCGCAACCTGTTCGATCGTCGCATCGAATGCTTGCGGCGAATAGTCGCTGCGTGGCGCTGGTCCGGTCAGACCGTGGCCAATCTGATCAAAGCGAATCACCCGGTATTTCGCCGTGAGCATCTGCGCCCACAGGTCCCAGGTATGGAGATCGGCGTTCGAGCCATGGAGCAGCACAATCACGGGGGCGTCGCGTGGCCCTTCATCGCGGACGTGGACCGTCAGGCCATTGCCGAGCGCGAGGAATTGCGACGGAGCACCGCCGTATTTGGCGCGCATCGCAGCCGGGTCGGTATCCGGGGTGCGCACAAACAGGTAAACACCCAGCAATAGCAGGACGACCCCCAGCAAAATCCGGCCAAGCCACTTCATTTCATCATCTCCCCAATCCACCGGCGTACCGCTGCCAGCCCCGCCGGATCGAGCGCGCTGCGGCCCAGTTCGGGCATGGCAATTCCGCCCTCAAGGCTGGCCATGCGGTAATAGAGGATCGAATGCGCCGGATCGCCCGGGACCACATCGAAGTCCAAATTGCCCGAGCCGCGCCCAGCGGCAACCGGACGCTTGCCCACACCAAGCTTGACCGGATCGCGCTCCAGCCAGCCGAGATACAGCCCCGAATTGGACGCCGCGCCATTGGGGTTGTGGCAATGCGCGCAGTTTACATCGAGATACCCGCGCGCGGCGAGCGCCGCATCGGCGCGGATCCGGTCTTCCCACAGCGGGATGCGCTTGGTCACCACCGGCACGCGGTCGAGCTTGCCCGCCTTTTGCAACGCTGCGAGCCATGCCGGGGCGAGGTTGTATGCCTTGGGCCCGATCGGGGTGACCACGCCTGCCACGCCGTGGCATTCCTTGCACTGGTTCTTGTTAGGCACCGCATAGCTGATCGGCTTGCCCTCCGGCCCGGTCAGCGCAATGCGCTTGCCGCCCAGTGTCAGCCGCGCCTCGCGCTGATTGGCATCCCACACATAAGGCAGCGCCACCCAGCCCTCGGCGCGGTGGAGCAATACGCGGGTCTCGACCAGCTTACCGCCCATCTTGAAAGTTTTGATCAGCGCGGCGCCGACCGGGAGGCCGAGCAGGCCTTCGCCCTGCGCTTTTGCCATCAGCCCGGCCGGAATGTAAACGAACCGCAGCTTTTCAGCCCCGTCCGACCATAGAGGGGTATTAAGGCGGTAAGGGGTGACCCGAGCCATGGGATTTTGGTCAGCAAACGGCCATTCAAAGAATCCAAAATCTGAGAGCTTTGGGGGGAATTCGGGGTTTTCAATTGCGGCGCGAATGGGCAGCACAAGAGGCGGGGTTGCCGACACCGCCACAGCTCCGCCCAGGAGCAGCAAAGCGGCGGCGAGCAGTCTCATGGCTTGGCGCGCTGGTCCAGCGCGGCAGGCGCGCCGCGCGGCACTGTCGAACGAACAACTACTGGCGGCTTGGGAGCGACGAGGTGCGGTTTGGACTCTTTCATTCCGCCCACTGAAGGTGCCATGTCGAGCGACAGGACCGGTCCGGGCTGCGCGGCGAAGGGATAGACTTTGCTCACCCCGTCCCACACCAATCCTGGCAGCGCACCGCCAAATGCTGCGGCGAGTTCTGCGCCGCCGGACATCTGCGGCTCATTGCCGCCGCCCTGAATCTTGTTCCTGCCGATCACGATGCGCCGGGGATCGGGGTTGTAGGTCTTATCGGTGAATGGCTTGGGATAGGACACGATCAGCACCTGCGCCGTCGGATTGTCGACCAGCGTGTTTTCACGGACGGTGACAAAATCGTTGGCCATGACCATAATCCCCGTGCCGCGGCGGACGCTGGCGACGATGTTGCCCTTGGGCGCGAAGTTGGGGGTGTCGTTCGCGATCACCAGATTGTTGAAAATCTCGGTATTGCCCCCGCCCATAACCGGCAAGTTAGGCAGATCGAACACCAAAATCCCCCCGGTGTTGCGGGTCACCAGATTGCCCGTCACCAGCGCATCGCGGCTGTTCTCGATCTCGATCCCGGCGACCGATTGCTCGACCATGTTGTAACGCACCGTGATCGCCTTCGACTGCCCGACATAGATCCCCGCGTCCGACGCGCCCGAAACCTTGCAGCCATCGACCAGCACCCCGGTGCTCGACACTGGATAGATCCCGTAAGCGCCGTTGGTTTCCTTTGGCCCGCCGGTCCAGGTCACGCGCACGCGGTAGTAGACGATGTTGTCCGCGCCTTTGCTCTTGATCCCGTCGCCGTGGGTGTTCTCGACCGCGAAATCGCGCAGGGTGACGTCGTCCGAGGTAACCAGCAG
>JARXKR010000211.1 GCA_030271565.1 Pseudomonadota bacterium | reverse complement strand
CCTAGTAGTTCGTATGGTTGAGACGAACACCGAGACCCGAATCGCCGCCGGCGACTTTTTCGAGATTCCAGCGGGCCATGATGGATATGTCGACGGCCATGAATCGGTTGAGTTGATCCTGTTTGCTCCGCCAGAACACGCGCACTGACTCAGCGATTTGTCCTCGTTCAAGAGACGCCCTTGAATGTCAGCTAGCCACCCCAATCCGGCCGCTCCATGCCCCTAACGCGTCTTCCCGCTATCCCGGTCGAGCAGCAGCGAAAACAGCATCGCCGAGCATTCCCCATCAACCTCACCATCGATCATATGCGGGCGCCAGCGGCGCTGGAAGGCGCGCATCGCGGCGGGCATGTCGCTGATGTCATAGCCCCAGCGTTCGAGCGCGAGGAAGAACGCGCCGTCGTTTTCGAACGGGCTGGGCCGGGTCACGCGCGGGGTTTTGAGCGCGAGGCGGTGCGCGGCGAGCAGGTCCCAGTCGAACAGCTCGCCGGGGTCTTCCTTGCGGGTCGGGGCGATGTCCGAATGGCCGACCACATTGGCGCGCGGCACGTCCCAGCGCTGGACGATCTCGGCGAGCAAGGGCAGCAGCGCTTCCATCTGCGCGTCGGGAAACGGGACATAGCCGAATTCATGCCCGGGATTGACCAGCTCGATCCCGACGCTGGCCGAATTGACATCGCTGATCCCGCGCCAGAACCCCCGACCGGCATGCCACGCGCGCCGGTCCTCGCGCACCAGCCGGTGGACGGTGCCGTCCTCCTCGATGCAGTAATGCGCCGAAACCTCGGCTGCCGGATCGCACAGCCGCTCCAGCGCTTCCGCCCCGGTGCGCATCCCGGTGTAGTGCATCACCACCATCGACACCGGCAACTGGCGCTGGTTCCAGTTGGGTGAGGGGGTTTCGGAGTGGATCAGTTCGGACATGCGCGCTCCTGGGCCTGAGGTTTGCGCGTGTGCTTCGACAGGCTCAGCATGAGCGGATGTAAGTGCGTGGGTCTTGGCAAAAAGACCCGCTCAGCCTGAGCTCCGCTCATCCTGAGCTTGTCGAAGGATCGAAGGCCGCGCGCTTCGCTCACCCCATCACCCCTCCGGCAAAACCGCGCCCATCACCAGCGCTTCGTCGCTCAACGCGAACTGCAGCCCGCCGCCCTGCTGTGCGGCCAATTGGCACAGCATCCATGCCGGTGCCGTGCGGCTACTAAGGTCGGCAATCGGCAGCGAGCCATCGAGCGCGCGGCCGACGTCCTTGTCGAAGGCGATTTTCGGCCCGGCGGCGCGGACCACGATTTCGCTCGCCCCGGCGCGGCTTTCCACCCCGATGTCGAGCGTTCCGCCGCGGACCAGCGCCTCGATCCCGATATGCGCGAGGTTGAGCATGACCTTGACCGCCGGCTTGGGCAGCGCATCGACGCCAAGGTTCCACGCAATCGCGATCCGCTCGTTCCCGGCAACCAGCGCGTCGATCACGCTGCGCGCTTCATCGACCGGCACCGCGTAATCGAAGCCGCTCGCTCCGCCGAACGCGAGGCGGAAGAATTTGAATTTGTCCGCGCTCGCCTTGGCGCTTTGTTCGAGCAGTTCCATGCAGCGTTTGCGCATTTCGGGATCGCGCTCTTCGGCGAGCAGTTCGAGCCCGTTGCTCATCGCGCCGACCGGGCTGAGCAGATCGTGGCACAGCCGCGAACAGAGCAGGGCGGCCAGATCGAGCTGGGCTGGGTCGGCGGCACTATCGGTCATGTGAATTCCTGTTTGCTTTGCGATCTCTTAACCCGGCGCGACTCGCGTGGGAAGCGCTTCGAAGCCATGCGGCGCATCGCGCCACAAGGTTACCCCGCCCTGCGCGATTATCGCCCAGATCCGGCCATCGCCGCTGGCTTGGACCTGGTCTGTCGCGGAGGGCTCAGCACGGCCATTGGGGTGCGAATGGTAATAGCCCAGCACTTCCGGCCCGCCGACCCGCGCGGCGCGGTGCGCGGCGATCAGGGCGGCGGGATCGATTTCGAAATGGCTGGCTGGATCAGGATGGACATTGGCGGCAGGCTGCGCGGCATTCACCGTTCCACCCTGCCCCAGCAGAAGCCCGCAGCACTCGTGCGGGCTCGCCTCTGCCGCTTCTCGCAGCAGTGTTGCCGTTACGCCACTTGTCACCGTGATGGTCATCCCCATCTGCCTAGCAATGAATGGGGGGGAATCCATAGTTTCCGGCGTGATCGCCAGCGAAGGCCAGCGGCTCGACAAGGCGCTGGCCGAGGCCAGTGGTCTGTCGCGCGAGCGGGTCAAGGCGCTGATGGGCGAAGGGCGGGTGACGCTGGACGGCAAAGTGGCCGCGCAGGCGAGCCTCAAACCGGTGGCCGGGTCCGCATTTGAAATCGCGATTCCCGCAGTCACGCCCGATGAGGCGCAGCCCGAAGATATTCCGCTCAACGTGGTGTTCGAAGACGAGCACCTGATCGTGATCGACAAGCCGGCCGGGCTGGTGGTCCATCCCGCAGTCGGAAATTATGACGGCACCCTGGTCAACGCGCTGCTGCACCACTGCCAGGGGCAGCTCTCGGGCATCGGCGGGGTGGCGCGGCCCGGGATCGTCCACCGGATCGACAAGGACACCTCCGGCCTGCTGGTCGTCGCCAAAAGCGACGTCGCGCACGAAGGATTGGCCCGCCAGTTCGAGGATCACTCGATCGAGCGCGCATATCTGGCGCTGGTCGCGGGAAATCCCATGCCGTCTGCCGGAACTGTAACCGGAGCGATTGCCCGGTCGAATACCAACCGCAAGAAGATGGCTTTGGTCGCCGATGGGCGCGGGAAACATGCGGTGACGCACTTTGCCACGCTTGAACGGTTTGCCACTGCCGCGCTGGTCGAATGCCGGCTCGAAACCGGGCGGACCCACCAGGTGCGAGTCCACATGACCTCGCTCGGGCATCCGCTGCTCGGCGATCCCGCCTATGGCCGCACCCCGGCCAAATTGAAGCCGCTGCTGACCGAGCACAAGTTCGAACGGCAGGCGCTGCACGCGAAGGTTCTCGGCTTCGTTCACCCCGTCACGGGCGCACAGCTCCGGTTCGAGAGTCCGTTACCCGCCGATATGGCAGGGCTGTTGGTCGATTTGCGGAACAATAGTTGAGTGATTGTGTTATAAATATATCCCATGTGGCTGCTGCCGGGGGATGCCTCTAACAGGGTCCCTCAAGAGTACGCCGACGATGAAAGGGCGAATGAAGATTATGTCCGAAGTCAAGAAGAGCCTGCCTGCCCGCGCCACCCCCTCACGTTCAAGCAGCGCGATGCCCAGTTTGGGGCCAGAGCAGAGTCTCAACCGCTATCTTGCGGAAATCAGGAAGTTCCCGGTGCTGACCGCCGAGCAGGAATACATGCTCGCCAAGCGCTATGCCGAACACCAGGATCCCGAAGCCGCCAAGCAGCTGGTCACCAGCCACCTGCGGCTCGTCGCCAAGATCGCGATGGG
>JARXKR010000024.1 GCA_030271565.1 Pseudomonadota bacterium | reverse complement strand
CGGATGACGAGGGGGGCTGACGATCAGGCCAGATCGCGCACCTTGGGCTCGCGGTCCCAGTGCCGCACCGCGCCGACCTGCATGAAGTCTTCGGGGAACGGTACGCCGTCGTCGATTTCGACATTGGCGCGGGGCAGCAGGTGTTCGCGGGTGCCGCCGCAAGCCGCGATCGTCTTGCAGTGGAAGTTGGCGTCGGCGAACCAAGCGACCGCGCCCGCATCCTTGGCCAGCTTGGCTGCGGCTTCGGGCATCAGCATCGCCGCGACGGCATCGAACACCACCGAGGGCGCGCCGGCCAGCTGCGCGTCGGCCTTGAGCGTGCCGCCCTTGACCGGGGTTTCGCCGATCTTGGGCGCGACCAGCTTGACCCGGCCGCCGGCCGCCTCGATCTCACCCTTGAGCTGCATGATCGCGGCCTTGTCGGACCCTTCGGCGAACAGGATGCCGACCGTGCGGCCGATCAGCGAATCCTTGGGCGACAGCTTGGCGGCGCGTTTCTGGATCGAGAGCATGTCCGACACCGGCATTGCCACCGGTTCGCGCGCGGCCTTGGCTTTGGCCGGGAGCGGCATGGCGAGGCCTGCGGCGACCCGCTTGGCGAGGTTCTCGTCGATATTGCGCAGGCGGCCGAGCACGCGGGTACGAACGTGTTCGAGCGTCACCTTGGACAATTCGAACACCAGCGCCGAGGCGATGTGCGCCTGTTCGTTGGCGGTTTGCGATTTATAGAACAACGTCGCCTGACTGTAGTGATCGGCGAAGGTCTCCGCCCGGATGCGCAGCTTTTCGCTGCCTTCGTTGCGCTCGTCATTGGCGGTAAAGCTGGAGAAGCCGGTTTCGGGGCAAGCGCGCGGGCCGGTGGTTTCGCCTGCTTCGGCCAGGCTGTTGGGCTCGTAATTGGCGCGGCCGGTCGGGACCAGCGTCTGCATCATCCCATCGCGCTGGAAGTTGTGGAACGGGCACTTGGGCGCGTTGATCGGGATCTGGTGGAAGTTGGTGGTACCGAGCCGCGACTTCTGCGTGTCGAGGTAGGAGAACAGCCGCCCCTGGAGCAGCGGGTCGTTGCTGAAGTCGATCCCCGGGATCACGTTGGTGGGCATGAACGCGACCTGTTCGGTCTCGGCGAAGAAGTTGTCGACGTTGCGGTTGAGCGTCATCCGCCCGATGACTTGCACCGGCACATCCTCTTCGGGAACCAGCTTGGTCGCATCGAGCACGTCATAGGGCTGTGCGGCGGCGAACTTCTCGTCGAACACCTGCACGCCCAGATCCCACGCGGGGAAGTGGCCGCTGTCGATCGCCTCGAACAGGTCGCGGCGGTGGAAATCGGGGTCGGCCCCGGCGAGCTTGACCGCCTCGTCCCAGGTGGTCGAGGCAAGGCCGAGCACCGGTTTCCAGTGGAACTTGACGAAGCTGCCCTCGCCCTTGGCGTTGACCAAACGGAAGGTGTGGACGCCGAACCCTTCGATGTTGCGCAGCGTGCGCGGAATCGCCCGGTCGGACATTGCCCACATGATCATGTGCATCGCCTCGGGCATCAGGCCGATGAAGTCCCAGAAAGTGTCGTGAGCGCTGGCGGCCTGAGGGAAGCCGCGGTCGGCCTCCATCTTCACTGCATGGACCAGATCGGGAAACTTGATCGCGTCCTGGATGAAGAACACCGGGATGTTGTTGCCGACCAGATCCCAGTTGCCGCTATCGGTGTAGAGCTTGACCGCAAAGCCGCGCACGTCGCGCGGGGTATCGACCGACCCGGCGCCCCCGGCCACCGTCGAAAAGCGGGTGAACACCGGGCAGCCGTTGCCGACCTTCTGGAACAGCGACGCCTTGGTCAGTTCGGGAATTGCCTTGGTGCATTCGAACACCCCGTGCGCGCCCGATCCGCGCGCGTGGACGATCCGTTCGGGGATGCGTTCGTGGTCGAAATGGAAAATCTTCTCGCGCAGCACGAAATCTTCGAGCAGCGTCGGGCCGCGCTCCCCGGCACGCAGGCTGTTCTGATTGTCAGCGATCCGCATCCCGAAATTGGTGGTCAAGTGCGCGGCGGCGTCCGCATGATCGCCGTCATGGCCGACATCCTGATGGGTCTCGCCCGCATTGCCGAGGTTCTCGGCCGGCGCGGTCGTCCCGGCTCCGGGGGCATGATCTTGCAGGGCGTTATCGAGTGCAGGCGAAGCGGCGGGCTTTTTGGGCATAGGGAATCCGATCGGTAGGGAGAGGCAAGGAAGTACAATTCGCCAACGCGGCAGACTGCACCGCGTTCCCCAACTATCGGTTCTGACAGGGAAAAGTCAGAGTCCGAACGATGGCCTTGCCATCAACCGCTCGCGCCATGCGGCAATCGCCGGGCGGCATTCGTTCGCATCGACCTTGACCCAGCCGGCAAAATCGAGCGCGACCCCGGCGGTGATGTCGGCAAGGGTAAAGGCATCGGTTGCAACCCATTCGCGCCCGGTCATGTGTTCCTCGAAACGGCTGAGGAATTGCAGCAGACGGGTGCGGCCGCGCGCCGCCAGTTCGGGGATCTGCGCGAAGTTGTCGGGCCCGGGCAGCGCGCGGTCAACCATGCCTTTGGAGGTGTTGCGCAGCACTTCGGCGATCGCCGCGAAGCACTCACTCTCGATCTTCGCATTCCAGCTCGCCACCGCCGCCTTTTCAGTGGGGGTGGTGCCGAGCAGCGGCGGCTGCGGCTGGACCGCTTCGGCCCAGGCGGCGATCCCGGCGTTGTCGGTGAGTACCGCGCCATCGTCGAGCACCAGCGCGGGGACGGTGCAGGCAGGGTTGATCGCGCGGTAGGCGCCGGTCAATTGCTCACCAGCGGCGAGGTCGATCAGCTGCACCTCGTGCGCGATGCCTTTTTCGGCGAGCACGATGCGCGCCCGGCGCGGGCTGGGTGCGCGCTGGAAATCGTAGAATTTCGGCATGGCTGCTCTCCCTCGGCTGGCGGTGGAGACTAGCAGCAAAGCCAGTGCAGACCAGTGTCCAACTGTGCGACTTGACAACAACGAATCATGTTATAACATCACATACATTCAGGCGTCGCTCAAACTGCGACTCGGCAACCGGGCCAGCGGCGGCGCTCCACCAGAGGAGACGGTGCCATGGCCTATGCTGATGCTAACATGACCAATCGCAAGTGGGGTGCAGGCGCCTCGGTTCTGGCGCTCGAGGTGGGGATTGCCTGGGCGGTGATCGCCGGGCTGACCATGACGATTAGCCGCCCGGTGCCGACCCGCGTGGAAACCTACCAGGTTACTCCCGAGACCCCCAAGCCGCCGGTTACTGTGCCGCCGCCAACCAGCCACCCGATTGACGTAGCTCCGGTGCGCCCGCTCATCGATCCGGTCGACCTTGGCCCTACAACCCTGCCGACCTTCGCGCCCGACAACACCATCGTGGGCGGCGACGGCGGAGGGATCGACATCCCGCGGCCGAGCCCCACCCCGCCCCCGGTTCCGACCTTCGCCCCCAAGGCAGCGCGTCCGCTGGGCTATACCGGCGGCTGGGTGACCACCAATGACTATCCCACGATCGGGCTCCAGCGCGAGCAGGAAGGCTCGACGCGCTACCGGCTCAGCATCGACGCCGCAGGCAAGGTGAACTCGTGCACGGTGACGACGAGCAGCGGCCATGCCGAGCTCGACAGCACGACCTGTGCGGTCCTCACCCGCCGCGCCCGGTTTACCCCCGCGACCGACGAGACCGGCGCAAAAGTTCCGGGCAGCTTCAGCGGGACCGTAACCTGGCGGTTGCCGCAGGATTGAGGCTGCGGCACTGCCAGCGCCCCGTCCGGCCCGACCGGGCGGGGCAACTAATGCCACCTCGAGTTGATCGACATCTATAGAGCCCCTCCCCGTCGGGGAGGGGTTGGGGTGGGGGTTCCACGCTTGCGAGGACGCGATGCCTGTCGGCCTCGCTCCCCCACCCCCGGCCCCTCCCCGCCGGGGAGGGGAGCAATGAGCCAGCGCCGGTGGGCTCTGGCAGAACACCCGATTTTAACCCGGATCGGCTACCGCGCGGGGATGAGCGACGCTATTTTCCCGCCCGCCACGCACGAGGCTTTCGCCGCGTGCTACCCGCACAGCCCCGCCAAGCTGCGCCACCACCTGCTCGATCACCCGCTGCTCAGCCTTGATGCGCTTGCCGATCTGGCCGGCGCTCTGCCGGTGGACAGCATCGAATACAACCCCGGCGCGCTGCCGATCGGGATCGACCCGAACGCGGTACCCAAGTCCGATCTCGGCGTGGTCGAGGCGATCCGGACCATCGATCAGTCGGGCTGCTGGGTGGTGCTCAAGCGGATCGAACAGGTCCCGGCCTATGCCCGGCTGCTGCAGGACCTGCTCGCCGAACTGGCCGACGTGGTGACCCCGCGCACCGGGCCGATGCTTCAGCTCGAAGGGTTTGTATTCGTCTCTTCGCCTGATGCAGTGACACCGTTTCACTTCGATCCCGAACACAACATCCTGCTGCAATTGCGCGGGAGCAAGACGATGACGCTGTTCCCCGGTGTCGACGAAACGGTGTTCCCCGACCAGGCGCAGGAGGAGTTCCACCTCGGCCAGCATCACCGCAACCTGCCGTGGCGCGAGGATTTTGCCGCCTATGGCATGCCGATCACGATTACGCCGGGCGAAGCGATCCACGTGCCGGTGAAGACCCCGCACTGGGTCCAGAACGGCCCCGCCCCATCGATCTCGCTGTCGATCACCTGGCGCTCGGAATGGTCCTATGCCGAGGCCGATGCGCGCGCGTTCAACCATATGCTGCGCGGGTTGGGTTTGCACCCGGCACGGCCTGCGGCCTATCCGGCGCGCAACGTGGCCAAATCGCTGGCGTGGCGGGCGCTGCGCAAGGTTCGCAAGTCGGCGTGACCACCCATCCATGACCCGGCTCTACATCACGATCGATACCGAATACTCGTTCGGAATGGCGCGGCGCATGGGCGGCGGCGGACGCGCCGAAAACTTCGCCAGCGCAATCATCGGCGCGACCCCGACTGGACCGCTCGGGATCCATTACCAGATGGACCGGTTCGACGCGCACGGGGTCAAAGCGGTGTTCTTCGTCGATCCGATGCCGGCCATGATCTGGGGGACCGAGGCGATTGCCGACATTGTCGGGCCGATTGTAGCGCGCGGGCACGATGTGCAATTGCACCTCCACAGCGAGTGGCTGGAAATCGCCGGCAGCGCCAACCCGCTGGGCGGCCGCACCGGGGGCAACTTGCGCGACTTCGGCTTCGAAGATCAGTGCAAGCTGATCGGCTATGCCCGGGGCGTACTGATCGCAGCGGGCGCGCCCGCGCCGGTGGCGTTCCGGGCGGGCAATTACGGAGCGAACGACGATACCTTGCGCGCGCTGGCGCAGCTGGGGATCGCCTACGATACCAGCCACTGCCCGGGGATTGTCGCGAGCGAATGCCGGATTTCGCTTGGCCCGGACGACCGCCGTGTGCAGCGGCATTGCGGCACAATCGAAGTTCCTATTGGCTCCATCGCCGCGACGGGTGACGGGCTGCGGCACTACCAACTCACCGCGCTCACCAACGGCGAACTGCTCGCTGCGCTGCGTCATGCGGTGCTTAGCGGGCAGCAACAAGTGACGATGGTCTCGCACAGTTTCGAACTGCTCAGCCGTGACCGGGCGCGCGCCAACCGGATCGTCCAGCGGCGGTTCGACCGGCTTTGCGCCGGGCTTGGCAAAATCGCCGGGCTGACCAGTGCCACCTACGCTGCCAACCCGCCGTTGGTTGAGCCTGCTTCCCCTGCCCCGCTGCCGCATTCGCCGCTGCGCACCTGGCGGCGCTATGCCGAACAGGCGCTCGGCAACGCGCTGTACGGCGCGAAATGACCGATCCGTTCGCCGCGAACTACGGCACCTGGCGCGGCGCGCTGCGGCTGGCGCTGGCGCATGTCGAGGTTGCGACAGGTCAAGCCGCCATCGTCACGCCCGATCCGGCGCAGGTGCGGAGGGTGGTATTCGTGTGTCATGGCAACATCTGCCGTAGCGCCTATGCCGATGGTCTGGCGCGGCGCGCCGGAATGAATGTCGCGAGTTTCGGGTTATCGACCAGCAGCGATAAACCGGCATGGCCGCTTGTTGCGGAACGTGCCCTGGCGCGCGGGCTTGACCTGTCCGAACACCGCACCACCCGGGTCGAGGACTACCAGCCGTTGCCCGGCGATTACCTGCTCGGCATGGAAACGCGCCACTTGCGCAAACTCGCGGCCGGTCCGCTCACGGCGGGCCTTCCGCGCGGCTTGCTTGGCAGCTATTCAGAACCTGCAGTGCCGCATATGCACGATCCTTACCAGCTCGACCCGGCCTATATGGAGGTCTGCCTCGATCGGATCGAGCGCGCGGTTGCGGCGCTGGTCAGGTGCTATCCCGGTGCCACAGCCGTCTGACGATTCCCGCCATATCGCCGAAGAACGGCCCCGGATCGCGCAGCGACCAGACGTAATAGCGGACCCGCGGATCGAAGAAATCGAGGAGGAACCGGCCCAGAACTGCGAGCCGCTGGCCGAGCGGCAGAGCGCCGTCGCGCAGGACCATCACGGTGCGCTTGGCATCGGGGATGACATAGCGTGCGCGGCGTTGGCGGACTGGCCCAGCCCCCGGCCCGCGCTCGCCCAGTACCCCGCAGCGGTACGTCTCCCACGCAAAGTGCGCGCCGCAATGCCACGCCAGCGGGATCGAGCCCCAGAAGCGGCCGTTGATTTCCATCAGCCAGTAGGTGGCACTCGCTGGATCGAAACGATATTCGACCATCGCCGGTCCCTCCCACCCGAGCGCTGCAAGCAAGGCTTCGGATTGAACCAATTGTGCAGCGTGCTGCTCCAGCGGGATCGAAGCGCAGAAACTCGAAACCCCGCCGCTCGGCGGAAATTCGCGCAGACGGCGATGCTGGAAGCGCAAGCTGGCCTTGCCCTCCGCCATGTGGAGCATTTGGCCGAGCCCGTAGCCGGGGCAATAGGTCTGCACCAATGGCCAGCGCCCCAGCGCATCATAGCGACCCAGGATCGCACTGAGCTGCGCCGCGTCGACCGCATATTCGACTTTTTCCAGCGCAAGCCCGGCAGCTTCCAGCGTAGCCTGCACCGCGTTGGGATCGGCCCACTTGATCGCCACCGGGTAAGTCAGCGCGGCGGCCCGCTCCGCATGGTCGTCGTTCGCGGTGGGTTGCCAATCGCCGGGCACCGAAATCCCGAGCTGCTTTGCTGCCGCGAAAGTCTTGGCCTTGTCGAGCACCACTCCGAGCCGCGCGGCATCGGGGCTGAGCACCCGGCAGTCGCCGAACTGTCCGGGCAGGCCCGCAAGTTCGAGCAAATGTCCCTCCGACACCGCCATGATCGCACCCAATCCGTACTTTTGGGCGCAGTCGGGTAGCCATGCGGCCAGCGGCCGGGCGTCGACCAAAGAATCCTTCGCGAACCGCGAGAACCGCCCCAGCGCGCGGTCGCTTCGCCCATGCGCGATCACCGGCACGCCGCGCGCGCCAAGCTCGCGCACTACGGTCAGCCCGATCGGGCTGTCGGCCCCCAGCACCAGCACCGGTTTGTCAGGTACGGCCAGGTCAGCGATCGCCCGCAGCACCCTTGGATGAACCCGCAGCGCCTTTGTCCCTGGCGCGTGCTGCCGAAGCTTCGGCCTCGTCCTCGCGGCGGGCCTGGTCCTTCTCGGCGTCGGTCGGTTCGTAATCGGGGGGCATCCGCAGATAGATCCCGCTCGAGGCGAGTTCGGTCATTTGCGCGCGCGCGCGGGTCGCCCGGGCGGCGGGGAGTTCCCCGGCGAGCGCCCTGGTTTCGGCGACAACGGTCACCTTGTCGCCATCGCGATCGACCGTGCGGCGGAACTGGTAAAGGTCACCCACGGTCTGATCGACCCCCTCACCCTGAATGCGGAAGCCTTTGCCGCCGCCTGGCAGGATAATCGTCTCGCGGTAAGTCCACCAGTCGGGGTAGTCGAAGGCATAAGGCGCATCGGGGCTCAGCTCGCCCTCGCGCGCGATGTTGAAGCGCCAGCCGAGCCGCGAGCGGTCCATCTCGTACCACCGCACCCCTTGATCGCGGGTCCACTCCATCGTCGCACTGCCGGTCATGGTGATCACGAAATCGCCGGTGGCGGGATCGTTGGCGGTGAGGATCTTGCCCGGCGCGACAAAATCGTAGGTATTGCGCCACAATTTGCGCAGCTCGCGCTGGCGGTCGGCCTGTGAATAGCCGGCGTACGTCTGCCGCATGTCCGACCCGGAACGGCCGTGGAAGCGCATTTCCCCGCTGGCGAGCGCGGGCACATCGACCCCGCGCGAGGCGTCGAGCGTCAGGCTGACCACTTGCGTCGGCCGGTCGAGCGCGTCGGGAACGATGGCGACCAGCGGCGATCCCGCCTCGGTCACCGGCAGCCCGACCGTGTAATTGGGTGCTTCGAGCCGGTCGAGACTGTCATCGCCGAGCCGGGTCCCGTCGAGCCAGTAGCTCTTGCCGCCGATCTGGACCTCGACGATCGCGTGGTCGAAGCTTTCCATCGTCGGCAGCCGCGCCGCGACCAGATCGCCTTGCTTGGTGTTGACCAGTACCGGCCGCGCGGTGACGCCGAGCTCATTGAGCAGTGCCACCAGCAGTACGGTCTTGGCCTTGCAGTCGCCAAACCGGCGGCTCCAGGTCTGGTCTGCCGTGGCGGGGACGAAACCGCCGTCGTCCATCCCGAGGTAGAGGTAGCGGATTTGCTGCTGGACCAAGGCCAAGGCCAGTTCGGCACGGCGTTTGGGATCGGTGGTCTGCGCCGCGATTTTCGCCGCCTCGGCCTTGATCGGGCTGTTCGGGGCGAGCGTTACCGCTTTCGCATAAAGCGGGGCGAAGGTGTGCGATACCCCCTGCCAATCGGTGAATTCGGTGATCTCGACCGCGTTGACCAACTTGAACCGCGATGGTGCGCCTTCGGGGCCTAGCGGCGCCGTACCATTATAGAGATCGGCGACCAGTTCGTTGCCCTGCGCGGTCTTCCTGAGCTTGGGCTGGATGATGCCGGGGAATACCCGCCACTGCATCTGCTTGTCCTTGTCCCACAGCATCCGCACCCGGAACCGGCCGAAATTGACCCCGTCGCTGGGCCCGGCGACATATTGGCTGCGCCCGCCCATTGCCGGATCATGGTTGGTGATCGAATAAGACAGCTCGACCACATCGCCCACGCGCAGGTCTTCGGGCTGGAGCGTTGCGGTCAGCCGCCCGTCGAGCATCGCGTTTTCCAGCCCGCCTTCGCGCTGGATCACCTTGATCGCGTGGCCATCACCGAGCAGGTCGATCGGCTGGCCGCCGCGCAGAATGCGGTAGCGATGGATCGTCAGCGATTCGAGCGCCGGGTCCCAATCGACCTGCAGCGCGCTGCCATCGAGGCCCTGGGCCGAGCCGATCTGCCAAGCGGTCGCGAAATAACTGGTGTCGCCCGCTTTGGCGAAGCGGACCTGAACATCGCCAAGCAGCTGGATCGTTGCGGCCCCGGCCGAATCGGTCGGCGCCTTGGGCAATGGCGCAACATCGACCCAGGCGGCGGGGGCCGCGACGCGCGGGCGCGGCAGGCTCGGGTCGCCGGGCTTGGCAGCCAAGGCACTATCGACGGCGGGCGATGGGGTGACAGCGATCAGCCCGCCGGGCGCATCGGCCAGAACGATTGCCGGCCAGGCCAGCAATGCCAGTGCAGCGTGCGATAATTTCATCGACTCTCCCCTGCCCGCTCAGGCCTCTCCTTACCGCAGAGAGGTTACGGATTTCGCGGGCGCTGTCGAGTCGGTGAATGGCCTAGGCGGCGGGCATCACCCGCGCGAGGAATTCGATCACCGCCGCGTTGAATTCATCGTTCCGGTCGCCCGCGACCATGTGCCCCGCGCCGCGGATGTCGGCAATTTCGAGCGCAGGAACGCGGCGGCGCAAGTCGGCCACGCCGTCGTCGGTGACGATGTCGCTCTTCATGCCGCGGACCAGCAGGGTCGGCACCCGGTCGGTCCATTCGGCTGCATCGAGCAGTTCGAGCATATGGCGCGGATCGGCGCGGGTGTCGGTCATCATCCGCTGGTCCCAGTGCCAGCGATAGCGCCCGTCTTCGCCCAGCCGCAGATTCTTGCTCAGCCCCGACAGGTCCTTGGGCCGGGGCCGGTCGGGGTAGTATTCCGAGATTGCATCGGCTGCTTCTTCGTGGCTGGCGAACCCGTCGCCGTGCGCCATCATGAAGCTGCGGATCTTGGCCACGCCGATCGGCGACATCTTCGGGACGATATCGACCAGCACCAGCGCAGCCACATCGAACCCGAGCGAGGCGGCAACCAGCGCGGTGATCCCGCCGAGCGAGGCACCGACCAGCGCGACCGGCTTGCGGCCCTGCCCCGCCACGGCAATCAAATCGTGCGCGCGGGTTTCGATTCCGTAATCGCCATCGGGCGACCAGTCGCTGTCACCGTGGCCGCGCAGATCATAGTTGATCGCGAAGTAGCCGGCCCCTGCCAGTTGCTGCTCGCACTTGTCCCACGAATGGCGCGTCTGACCGCCGCCGTGGCCCAGCACCACCGTCGGCGCCCCGCGCGGCCCGGCGATGTCGGCAGTGAGCGACAGGCCGTTGGACAGCGGAATGCGGATGGTTTCAGCTTGCATTGGTCAGGGGATGCCGGGGCACCCCGGGCAGGTCAACGATATTCTTAATCGAACGGTTAAATCAGGCCTTGGCGAGATCGCCAACACTCTTCTCCGGCCCAAGCTGCGCCCAGATCGCGAGCAGCACGGCGGCCGCCGCTGCATAAATACCGATCGCCAGCGCGTAGTTGTCGCCGCGCGCCTCGGCGATGCCGGCTTGGGATGCCACCACGTAGGAGCTGAGCAGGTTGCCGAGCTGATAAACCACTCCCGGAAACAGCGCGCGCGCCGATGCGGGAGATAGCTCGTTGAGATGCGCCGGGACCATCGCCCAGGCCCCCTGCACCCCGGCCTGAAGCAGGAACGCGCCAGCTGCGAGCAGCAGCGGGGTCGCCGCCCACAGCCCCAGCGGCAGCGCCACCAGCGCGAGCATAGCGGCCAGCGCGATCGTCCGCCGCCGCCCGATCCGCACCGACCAGGTCCCCAGGATCAGCGCGCCGGTGATCGCGCCTGCGTTCATCGCCATCGCAATATAGCTGGTCAGCTGGGTGTCGTAGTGCCGCTGTTTCTGCAGGAAAGTCGGGTAAAGGTCCTGCGTGCCGTGGCTGAAGGTGTTGAACAGCGTCATCAGCACGACCAGGTACAGCGCCAGTTTCCAGTTCGCCGCAATCGCCCGGATCGGATGCTGGACCACGCGGTCTTGCCGCTCGGCGTAATGCGGGCTTTCCTCGACATGGAGCCGCACGAACAGCACGAACAGCGCGGGCGCGAGCCCGAGGAAGAACATGCCGCGCCAGCCGATCTGGTCGAAAAACAGCCCGAAGGCGAGGCTGGCGAGGAAGAAGCCCGACGGATAGCCCGACTGGATCAGCCCCGACACCGGGCCGCGCAGCCGCGCCGGGATGGTCTCCATGGCGAGGCTTGCGCCCACCCCCCATTCGCCGCCCATCGCAAAACCGAACACCGCACGGATGATCAGCAGCTGGGTCAAGCTCTGCGCGAGGCCCGACAGTGCCGAGAGCATGGAGAACGACAGCACCACCATCACCAGCACCGGGCGCCGCCCGATCTTCTCGGCCAGCCAGCCGAATACCAGTGCGCCCACCGGGCGCATCATCAGGGTCAGGACCGAGGCATAGGCGACCGACTTGATATCGGTCCCGAAGGTCTCCGAGATCGCCTTGAAGCTGAACACCAGCAGGAAGAAATCGAACGCGTCGAGCGTCCAGCCCAAATAAGCCGCCCACACCGACATGCGCTGCGGCTTGGCCATACCGCGCCATTCTTGAATCAAGCTCTGCTGCATGACTTCCCCTGTCGAAACCTGCGCGGGTTATGCCAAGTTCCCGGCAAATGGAAACCACCCCATTGCCCTTGTCCGCGATGCATTGCACCTTGCGCCGATGAACCTCCCCACTGCCCGCATCGCTTTGGCGCTTGCCCTCGCCGTCCCAGCCCCGGCCATGGCCGACACCGTCTATGTCCACGCCGGGCACCTGATCGAACCTGCCACCGGGCAAGTGCTGGCCGACCAGTCGATCCGCATCGACGATGGCCGGGTGACGGCGGTTGCGCCATGGATTCAGCCGCCTGCTGGAGCGCGGGTGACCGACTGGTCGGGGCTATGGGTTCTGCCCGGACTGATCGATTGCCACGTCCATCTCGCCGATGTCGAGCAATCGAGCAACGTGGCCGAGCCGCTGCTCCATTCGCCGATCGAGATCGGCTTTATCGGCGCGCGCAATGCCCGCGTTACGCTCGAGGCTGGGTTCACCACCGTCCACGATGTCGGCAGCTTCCGCGCCTTTGCCGATGTTGAATTGCGCAACGCAGTCAACCGCGGCGATGTGCCAGGGCCGCGGATCAGCGCGGTCGGGGCCTATGTCACAATCCCCGGCGGCGGCGGTGAAGTCACCGGCCTTGCCCCCGATGTTGAAATCCCGGCGGACATGCGCGCGGGCGTGGTGACGAACGCGGCGGATGCCGAGCTCAAGGTCAATTACCTGTTCCAGCACGGCGCAGATTCGATCAAGCTGATCGCGACCGGCGCAGTGCTTGCCGAAGGGACCGAGCCGGGCCAGCAGGAACTGTCCGAAGAGGAGATGGCCGCGGCGGTGAAGGTCGCCAAGTCGCGCGGCTCATGGGTCACCGCGCATGCCCACGGCGCGGAAGGGATCAAGAGCGCGATGCGTGCCGGCGTCCGCGGGATCGAACACGCCAGCCTGATCGACGACGAGGGTCTGCGGATGGCCAAGGCCAAGGGCGTGTTCCTCGACATGGACATCTACGACGGCGACTGGATCGACGAGATCGGCCACCGCGATCACTGGCCCGAAGGCATGCTGCGCAAGAACACCGAAACCACCGAGGCGCAGCGGCAGGGCTTCACCAAGGCGGTCAAGCTCGGGATCAAGCTGCCGTTCGGCACCGACGCCGGGGTCTACCCCCACGGCCTCAACGCGCGGCAGTTCAAATATATGGTGCGGTATGGGATGACGCCCATGCAGGCGATCCAGTCCGCGACCACCGTTGCGGCAGAGTTTCTGGGGTGGAGCAAGGATGTGGGGTCGCTGACGCCGGGGCATTATGGGGATTTGGTGGCGGTGCAGAGCAATCCGCTGGAGGATATTACGGTGCTTGAGCGGACCCAACATGTGATGAAGGGCGGGGTGTTGGTGCGGTAGTCGCTGGGTTGCGGTTACATATCTGCAACGAAACGATTTCTCTGCTGGTGGGTTAAACCATTGTGGGGCGTATCGAGACAAAGGAACCGACCATGGGTGAACTGATCGACAAAGCCAAAGGCGCCGCCAACGACGCAATGGGCAAGGCCAAGCAGCACAGCGACAATCCCAATACCCGCGACGAAGGCGCTGCCCAGCAGGTCAAGGGCAAGCTGCAGAAAGCCAAGGGCGCGGTCGAAGGCGCACTCGGCGACAAAATCTGAAACATCGGGTCATGAGCGTGACGGCAAAAGTCGTCACGCTTGCGGCTTTACAAAATGCCGCAATAGCCGGGCCAATCAAAGCGCGAGCGCAGCCGCTTTCATCGCCAAAGACGCGACCAAACCAGTGGGTTGCCAGTCGTAAGTGATTGATCCTCCGAGCGGGCCGGCCAGGTTTTTCTGCACCATCCGGCTGCCAAAGCCTTTCAACGCCGGTTCCTCAAGGATCTCGGGCCCGCCGGTTTCTGCCCAGATCAGTTTCAAGACCTCGCCTTCGGTGCTGCCGGAAATGGCCAATGATCCGGTCTCGCTGGATAGTGCGCCATGCTTTGCCGAATTGGTTGCGAGTTCGTGGAACACCATCGCGAGCGCAGTCGCAGTGCGTTCCCCAACCCCCATGCGGGGCACTGCCACCCTGACACGGCCACTGAACGCACCCAAATCGTCGTACGGGGCAACCAGGACGCTTATC
Organism: Pseudomonadota bacterium; assembly: GCA_030271565.1. Lineage (GTDB taxonomy): Bacteria > Pseudomonadota > Alphaproteobacteria > Sphingomonadales > Sphingomonadaceae > Novosphingobium. Next base: position 4,864 of record JARXKR010000024.1, on the reverse strand, counting down.
AGGTCGGCCAGAATTACGGCGTGGCCTTGTTCGCCGGGTAGTGGTCTGACCAGATCGTGCGCCCGCCCCAGCGCAGCCAGCCGCAGCGTAAGTTCGCGCGCCATGTCCTCGACGGTTTGAGCCGAGCGAGAGGTAAAAGCAGTCAGGCTGGCAGCGATCGCGAGCAGGTTCTTGACCCGGTGGCTCATCTCCCCGGCCAGTAACTCGCTCCCTTCCTCCGCCTGTTTCCGGCCTGTCACATCGAGAAAAACGCCGAACATCGTTCTACCGACAATCCCCGCATCGGCACCCTGGCCCCGCGCGGAGATCCAGCGAATATCCTCGCCGACAATGATCCGGAAGTCGATCTCATAGGAACCGTCAACCGATCGGGTAGCAATGAAGGCCGCTCTGACCCGGTCCCGATCGGCGGGGTGGATGTTGACCGAAAGCTCTTCGAATTCTACCGAGCCGGAATTTGGCAGACCCCATAAATCAAAGCCGCGCGGGTCCATGCCAAAGGTGTTGTCGTCAACGTTCCACCACCACAGCGCGACGCACGCGGCTTCGATGGCAAATCGCAGATGCTGGTTGCTCCATTGGTCGGTCATGGCGGAGTTTTGGGCATGAGGTTGAGCCTCTCGAATTGGCGTGCAGCACCGCCCCATCCCCCAACGTTTCTGGCTATGCACTTAATTTCGCAGGTTTGCCACCGCGTAGTCGCGATCGGCCAATCAGGCCGCGGAACATCCGGCAGTGCAGCTGACTGCAGCAATTTACCCCGCCAAAAACGCCACCAGCGCCTTGACCTTCTTCTGCCGCCATTGCGGCGCGGGGGCGACCAGCCAGTAGCTTTGGCGGCACTCTTCGGCCTCGCCCAGCGCCTTGATCCGGCCGTTATCGAGCCATGACTGCGCGAGCAGCGCGGGCACCCGGGCGCGGCCCATCCCGGCAGCGGCGGCGGCGAGCGCTTGCCCCGCATCGCCGACATTGAGCAGCGGGGCCTCGCAGCCCTCACCTTCGGGCACCGGGTCGCCCGGCCAGGCGATCCAGCATCCCCCCCCTGATTCGATGGTGCCGACCGAGACCCGGCTAGCCTCGCCCAGCGCCACCCCTTCAAGCTCGCCCGGCCCTTCGGCCCAGCGCACCGCGAGATCGAGGTTGGCCTCGGTGAAATCGGCATCTTCGTCGGACACCAGGTTGTAGCGCACTTCGGCGTTGGTCTGGCGGAACGCGGCGAGCCTTGGCGCGAGCCAAGTGGCGAAGAATTCGCGCGGCGCGGCGATGGTATAGACGTGGCTCGATTGCCCGGCCTGCATCGCGCGGACTGCATCCTCGAAATGGAGGAACCCGGTGCGCAGTGCTTCGAGCCCGGCTGAAGCCTCATCGGTCAGTTCGAGCCCCTTGGGGGTGCGGCGGAACAATACTACGCCCAGCACATCCTCGAGCGCGCGGATCTGCTGGCCGACCGCTGCGGGGGTCACCGCCAGTTCGTCCGCCGCGCGGGTGAACGAGAGGTGGCGCGCCGCCGCGTCGAACACGCGCAGGGCGTTCAAGGGAAGGTGCGTGCGCTTCACTGGCTGCGCTCAGTCAGCGGTCGCAGGCGCAGCCAGCGGGAAAAACGGGATCGCAACTTCGAGCAGCGAATCGTCGGTGCGGAGGAAGGTGTAGTGCCCCGCCATGCTGCCGTGCGGCGTGCCCAGCGGGCAGCCCGAGACATAATCGTGGCTCTGCCCGGGGAGCAACAGCGGCTGCTGCCCGACCACGCCTTCACCCTCGACATAGTTGACCATGCCGCGGCCGTCGGTGATTTTCCAATGCCGGGTCAGCAGCTGGACCGCCTCGTCCGATTCGTTCTCGATCCTGATGTGATAGACCCAGAACCACTTGCCCGCCTCGATCTGGCTCTGATCGGGCAGGAAGCTGACCGCGACGCGCACGGTGATGCCTTCGGTTATCGCGGCATGCTGGAAGAGCTCTTTCATTGCTGAGCGAGATAGCGACTGGCAGCGGCTGCGACAATGGCGGTTACGCCCCACCCGCATTTCCCGCAATCCAACCCCGTTCGTCCTGAGGAGCCGCAGAGCGAAGCGGTGTGGCGTCTCGAAGGACCATGCGCTGCGCCAGGTGGTTCGAGACGGGCCTTCGCTTCGCTCTGTCCCTCCTCACCACGAACGGAGAAACAAGAATTACACGGGCAGCGCCAGCACATTGGCGGCGGGGCAGCGCAAGGTGAAGCGGAAGCCCTGCGGGGCGTATTCGGTTTCAACCTCGCCGCGCAGCCGCCCGCTCGGGACATCGCGGATAATCCGTGTCCCGAACCCGGGTTGCCCGTTTTGCAGCACTGGCGGTCCGCCGCTTTCGACCCAGCGCATGACGAATTCCGACTCCGTTCCGATCCCGCCGACGTCCCAGCTGATTTTGACCAGCCCGCCGGGTACCGAATAGGCACCGTACTTTTCGGCGTTGGTCGCCAGTTCGTGCAGCGCCATGCTCAACGCCTCGGCCGTGTTGGCCTGGATTACAACGTCGGGCCCCTTGATGTCGGTTTGCGCAGCAGCCTGTTCAAGGAACAGCAGCTGCGCGCCGATCAGTTCGCGCAAGGGCACCGGCGACCAGTTGCGCTGCACCAGCACGTCCTGGTTGGCGGCGAGCGCGGCAATGCGCTGCTCGAGCCGGGGAATGAAGTCTTCGCTGGTCGAAGCCGTCCGCCGCGCCATTGACTGGACCACCGACAGCAGATTCTTCGAGCGGTGGTTGACCTCCATCAGCAGCAGCTCGATCCGCCGCTCGGCATCGCGCAGCTCGGTAACATCGGTGTTGGTGCCAAACCAGCACTTCACCTGGCCGGCCTCATCGCGCAGCGGCACGGCGCGCGACAGGAACCAGCGGTATTGCCCGTCCACCCCGCGCAGCGGGAAAGTGTCTTCCCACTCGCGGCCTTCAGCGATGCATTGCAGATAGTGTTGCTCAACCCGCTCGATATGGTCGGGATGAACCACATGCATGCGGTCCGGACCGATCGCATCGGCAAAGGATTCGCCAGTGTAGTCGGTCCAGCGGCGATTGAACCAGGTAACATCGCCCTGGCTGTCAGCGATCCACGCCAGCTGGGCAATGTTGTCCGCCATCAGGCTGAAGCGGGTCTCGATCTCGTTCAGCGCTTTGCGCGTGCGCAATTCGTCGGAAACGTCGTAAGCGATCTTGCTCGCACCGATGATGGTGCCGCTGGCGTCGCGGATCGGTGATACCAGCACGGCGATATGGATCAGCGAGCCATCCTTGTGGAGGCGAACGGTATCCAGCCGGTCCACGCTTTCGTCGCGCCGGATTGTTGCCAGGATTTCGTCTTCTTCAGCTTGGCGGTCGGCCGGAATGATGCGGCGGATCGATTGCCCGATCATCTCTTCAGCCGTCCAGCCGAACACGGTCTGCGCCGCCCGGTTCCAGGTCAGCACCCGGCCTTCGAGGTTTTTACCAACGATCGCGGCGTCGGTATTTTCCACGATTGCGGCAAAAAGATCGGCAGCATCCATCGGGCGTTCGATTTCCACGCTTAGCCCGTCCCCCGCTGGCAAATAGCCTTGGTGCCTCTGAAATTGCAAGTCAATTTAAAGCCATAGGATGTGTCAAAGCCCGACAACCTTGAGCGCCTGGTCAAGGTCTTCGATCAGGTCGGCGGGATCTTCGAGCCCGACGTTGAGCCGCAACATGCCCTCGGTCACCCCCATCTCCTCGCGCGCTGCGGCACTGACCGAGTAGTGCGTGGTCGAGGCATTGTGGCACATCAGGCTGCGCGAATCGCCGATATTGTTCGAGATGTCGATCAATTCCAGCGCGTTGAGCAAGGCATGTGCTTGCGCGCGACCCTCGACCTCGAAGCTGAAGATCCCGCCGCAGGCATCCATCTGCTGCATCGCGAGGTTGTGCTGCGGGAAGCTCGCCAAGCCCGGATGGTTGATCTTGGGCACCCGGGCCTCGAGCATTGAGCCGACTTTCATCGCATTTTCGCTCTGGCGGCGGATGCGCAGATCGAGCGTCTCGAGCCCCTTGAGGACCACCCAGGCATTGAACGGCGAGAGGTTGGGCCCGGTGTTGCGCTGGAACGGCAGCAGTTTGTCGTTGATGAACTGCGCCGACCCCGCGACCGCCCCCGCCAGCACGCGGCCCTGCCCGTCCATCATCTTGGTCGCCGAATAGGCCACCACATCGGCGCCCCATTCGATCGGGCGCTGCAAGGCGGGGGTGGCAAAGGCGTTATCCACCACCGTGACGATCCCGTGCGCCTTGGCGAGATCGCACACGGCCTTGAGATCGACGATATCCATCGTCGGGTTGGCCGGGGTTTCGAAGAAGAACACTTTGGTATTGGACTGGATCGCAGCCGCCCACGCAGCGTTGTCACGCGCATCGATCGTGTTCGAGGCGATCCCGAAGCGCGGCAAGAGCTGGTCGACCAGCCAGCGGCACGAACCGAACGCCGCGCGCCCGGCGACCACGTGGTCGCCCTGGCTCAATTGGCACAGCAGCGCCGCGGTCATCGCCGCCATGCCCGAGGCCTGGACCCGGCACGCCTCGGCCTTGTCCATCAGCGCAATGCGTTCCTCGAGCATCGCCACGGTCGGGTTCTGCAGCCGCGAATAGGTCATCCCCGGGTCTTCGCCGCGGAACCGCGCGGCGGCGGTTTCGGCGTCGTCGTAGGCATAGCCCGAGGTCAGGAACAGCGCCTCGCTGGTCTCTCCGGCCTCGCTGCGCCAGGTCCCCCCGCGCACGGCCTGCGTGGCCGGACGCCAGCCGCGGGTAATCGATCGATCGGTGCCGGTGGTGCGCTTCATGATTGGCGGGCTGTAAGTGGCGCTGCGCCAAGGTGCAAGATCAAGGTCCT